>JBOGYA010000286.1:0-3836 GCA_050696515.1 Solirubrobacteraceae bacterium | reverse complement strand
GTTGAACGCCGCGTGCGAGACGTGGCGCCGCCGTCAGGTGATGGACGCCCGCTCGGGGGCGCTCGACCTGCCCGGCAAGACCTGGCGGGACCGTCCCGCGGTCGATCGCGGCGACGGCGTGTTCCTCGCGGGCGACATGGTCGCCGCCCCGGGCCTGCTAGCCGAGGTCTCGTGGGCCAGTGGCCTGGAGGCCAGCCGGCTGGCGCTCGCTGCGACGCAGACCAACCGTCCGCAGCTGCGCAAGGTGGCGTAACCTGAACAGCGGTTGACGGCCAGGCTTCCAGTCGGCTCAGGCGGTTGCCGCGGCTGCTGCCCGCCGGCTGGGAAGCGAGCGTGCAGGCGGCGGCCCCGCAAACGAGGCCGGGGCGATCCGCATGTAGTGCTTGAAAGTCCAGTCGCACAGGCGGTCGTATTCGAAGATGCTCACGAACCTCGTGAGTGCGCGAGAAGGGGTTGTGCGTCCGATCGCGTGCTGGGCGAGCAGCAGCGAGCGGTACTTCCATCCGTGCGCGTCGGAGAACGCGCCGTAGCGCGCGAGCGCCTGCTCGCGGGTGCTGTGGCCCGCGAGCACCGTGCGCAGCTCACGCCCGCAGGCGATCCCGAAGTACAGCGCGGTGCGGATCCCCTCCGCAGTGAGCGGCAGGCAGTGGCCGGCGGAGTCGCCCACGAAGAACACGCCGTCCTCCACCGCGGGGCGCAGCTCGTGGGGGATCCAATTGCCCTGATAGCCGCTCTCGCCGAGCCCGAGCTCGCCGGCGAGGCGCACGGTGGGCTCGCGCACGTGGTGGGAGGGCCAGAAGGAGCCCACGCCCACCCGCACCTCGTCGCCCGCGGGGAAGCTCCACGAGTAGCCGGCGCGGATGTAACCGGGATCGATCCACAGCTCCATCGCCTCACCCGCGCCTCGCGGGTGCACCTCCAGACCCCGCGAGAGCCTCGCGTTGGGAGGCTGGATCGGCGCCCCGCGCGAGAGCACGCGCCGCCAGCCGAGCGCATCCACGATCAGCGGCGCGCGCAGCTCCCCGCGGTCGGTGCTCACCGCGAAGCCCTCGCGGCCCTCCACGGTGGCGGTCTCGAACTCGATCCCGTTTGATCGAGAAAGAGGGGCCCGGCTTGGCGGCCGTCGGCCGCCTGCGCCACCCTCTGAGCGCGCCTGCTCCCACAGCAGCGCGCACAGCTCGCGGTAGTCGAAAGTCGAAAACGTCCACGCGAGCCTCCAGCGGGTGCGCCTCCAGGGTGTGTGCACCACGAGCTCCTCGAAGGTCTGGCGCAGCGAGCCGCGCAGGTCGAGCGCGTCGAGCCACACGGTGGGGACCGCGCACGCCGAGGTCTGGCGCTCGCCGAGCTCGTAGCGGTCGATCACCAGCACCCGCGCGCCCGAGCCCGCAAGCTCGCGGGCGACCGCGAGGCCCGCGAAGGAGGCGCCGCACACGAGCACGTCGCAGTCGCGCTCCAGGCGGGTACGCTCCAGGCCCCGCTTCGTCGCTCGCACAGGCATCGCCTCACAATGATACGGGCGGCGCATCCTGCGACCGCACCGGCGGGTGGGTGGGCGTCCGCAACCCACCACGCTGCGCTAGGCTTCGAGCGGTGCAAGCGCTGATCGAGAAACCCGAGGCCCGCGTGGTCGAGGGATCCAACGGGCTCCTGCTCGAAGTCGACGGACAGATCGTCCCCAATTACGACGCCACGATGCAGCCCTTCGAGGAGGGCGAGGTCGTCACCGGCCGCGTCGTGCGCATCGACAAGGACGAGGTGCTCGTGGACATCGGCTACAAGTCCGAGGGCGTGATCCCCTCCGGGGAGCTGTCGATCCGCAAGTCGGTGGACCCCCGCGAGGAGGTTGAGCTCGGCGAGGAGGTCGACGCGATCGTCCTCACCAAGGAGGATCAAGACGGCCGGCTGATCATGTCCAAGAAGCGCGCCCGCTTCGAGAAGGCGTGGCGGCGCATCGAGGCCGCGGCGGAGTCGGGGCAGCCGGTCGAGGGCAACGTGATCGAGGTCGTCAAGGGCGGGCTGATCATCGACCTCGGCGTGCGCGGCTTCCTGCCGGCTTCGCTCGTGGACATCCGCCGGGTCCCCAACCTCGACGAGTACATGGGGACGAAGATCGAGACGAAGGTGATCGAGCTGAACCGCTCGCGCAACAACGTGGTGCTCTCGCGCCGTGCGGTGCTCGAGGAGGAGCGCAAGGAGGTGCGCCAGCAGATCCTTGACCGCCTGCAGCCGGGCCTCGTGGTGGAGGGCCAGATCTCCAACATCGTCGACTTCGGAGCGTTCGTGGACCTCGACGGGATCGACGGGCTGATCCACATCTCCGAGCTCTCCTGGTCGCACGTGAACCACCCCTCCGAGATCCTCAACATCGGGGACACCGTGCAGGTGAAGGTGCTCGACATCGACCGCGACCGCCAGCGCATCTCGCTGGGCCTCAAGCAGACCCAGGAAGACCCGTGGCAGCGGATCGTGGACACCTACAACGTCAACGACGAGCTGGAGGGCGCCGTCACCAAGGTCGTGACCTTCGGCGCCTTCGTGGAGATCCTCGACGGGGTGGAGGGTCTCGTGCACATCTCCGAGCTCGCCGCACACCACGTGGAAAGCCCCCGCGAGGTCGTACACCCCGGGGACGTGATCCGCGTGAAGATCCTCGAGATCGACTCCGAGCGCCGGCGCCTGTCGCTGTCGGCCAAGCGGGTCGAGGATCAGATCCTGCCACTGCCGCGCGCCGCGGACGCGGCCGGCAAAGAGGCCCCCGCGGAGTCGGCCGCCGAGGAGGCCGAGCCCGAGGCTGGCGCCGCGGAGCCGCTCGAGGCCGGAGCGGCGGAGTCCGAGGCCGCAGAGCCCGCGCCCGAGGCTGAGCCCGAGACCGTAGCCCAGCCCGAGGCCACTGAGAGCGAGTCGGGCGCAGCGGACGTCCACGCCGCGGCGGAGGAGCACACCGCCGCGGTTGGAGAGCAGCCCGAGGCAGCCGTGGAGGCCCCTGAGCCCGAGTCCGCCCCCGAGGTCCCGGGCGGGGCTCCGGATCCGGAGTTGGCGCCGGCCGCGAGCGACTCCCCCCAGGACTGAGACCCGGCGCGAGCAGTGCAGGCGGAGCCGGCGGTTCCCCTGGTAGGGCTGACGGGCGGGATGGGAGCCGGCAAGTCGACCGCTCTCATGGCCCTGGAGCGGATGGGGGCGGCGGTGCTCTCGACCGATGCGGTCGTGCACGAGTTGTACGCCGGCGACGAGCGCCTGCGCAAAGCGGTGGTCGAGCGGTGGGGCGCGGAGGTGGCGCCCGGCGGAGTCGTGGACCGCGCGGCGCTCGCGCGGCGGGCGTTCGCCGACGAGGCGGAGCGCCGGTGGCTCGAGGGCCTGACGTGGCCGCTGGTGGGCGAGCGGGTGGGGGCGTGGCTCGCGCAGGTGCACGCGCAGCGGCCCGCGCCGCGGGCGGCGGTGGTCGAGGTGCCGCTGCTGTTCGAGGCCGGGATGGAGGGGCTCTACGACGCGACGATCGCAATCGTCGCATCAGAGGAGCTGCGCAGCGAGCGTGCGGCCGCACGGGGCCACGAGCTCCAAGAGGAGCGCACGGCGCGCCAGCTCGACCAGGAGGAGAAGGCGCGACGAGCGACCTTCGCGGTGCGCAACGACGGCTCCGAGCAGGAGTTGGCGGCGAAGCTGTCGGAGATCCTTGACAAGCTGAAGGGGTGAGACGTCCACCCGGCTGGCGACGAGGGCTTGGGACGCTCCTGGGGCTCTTGCTGGCGGCGGGCGCGATCGCGGTGATCGCCCCGCGCCTGGAGCACGCGGTGCGCGAAATCGCGCTGCCGCTGCAGGACGCGAGCGTGATCAGCCAG
>JBOGYA010000285.1:0-3855 GCA_050696515.1 Solirubrobacteraceae bacterium | reverse complement strand
CTTCAGCGAGAACGGCAGCCGCGCCACGTCGAAGCGCGGCCGGAGCGCGCCGAGGCGAAAGACCTCGTACTCGCGCCCGCCCACCTCGAGCGTGCCCTTCGCGCCAAAGCTGTTCTGCGCCATACCACCAGTCAATCAGAGAGCACCGACGCTGCGCGATCGGGGCGGTCGGAGGCGGAGGAGCGGAGACGGCCGCGGGGGGAGGCCCAATCAGGCGGCGAGCTCGACGCGGCCCTTGCCGGCGCGCTTGCTGTGCAGCAGCGCGGCGTCGCAGGCCTCGAGCAGCTGCGCCTCGGTCATCGCGGGGCGCCACTGGGCGACGCCGATCGAGGCGGAGACCCCGGGGGCGAGGTCGAAGGAGGGAATGGCCGCGAGCCGCTCCAGCGCGCGGCCGGCGGCCTGCGCCGCGCTCTCCAGGTCGGCGGCGGGGAGGATCACGACGAACTCGTCACCTCCGTAGCGGGCGACGCGGTCGAAGGCGCGGAACTCGCCCTGCAGGGCGCGCGCGACCCCGCGCAGCAGCGCGTCCCCCGCGGGGTGGCCGTGGCGGTCGTTGACGAGCTTGAAGTCGTCGAGGTCGAGCAGCAGGCACGCAAGGCGCCCGTCGGTGCGGGCCGCACGGCCGATCTCTTCCTGCAGGCGGCGGCGCATCGCGCGGTGGTTCATGCAGCCGGTCACCGCGTCCGTGCCGGCCTCCGCGCGCGCGCGCAGCAGGGCGAGCGTACCCGCCGCCTGGTCCACCAGGGCCGCCGCCGATTGGCGCGCACGCTCGTCGAAAGCCTCCGGGTGACGACGCGCGAGGACGACCACCGCCTCGACCTCCCCGCGCACGGCGAGCGGCGCCAGCAGCGCACAGTCGGCCCTCCCCGCGGCCGCCAGGCGCGGCACGGAGGCCGCCAGTTCGCGGGCCCCGGCGGCGAGCACGCTCTGCCCAGTGCTCGCGACCCAGGCGATCCCGGGCGGGCGCTCGGAGCGGGGCGCCGCGTAGCCGAGACGGCTCTCCCCTCCGAACAGGTAGACGACCACCGGCTCGTCCTCCTGCGGACGGGAGTCCGGAGCAAGGCGGTGGACGTGCACCTCGTCGGCCCCCACCAACGAGAACAGCTCGCGCGCGAGGGCGCGGAAGACCGCCTCGGCCTCGCCGGCGCCGTCGCCCAGCCGCATCAGGCGGCGCAGGGCGTCGAGCAGGGGGTCCGCGTCGGCGGCGCCCACGGCCTGGGGGATCGGAATGTCGATGCTCGCGGTCGCCACACGATGATTTTAGAGGGCGCGCGGGCGATCGTGGTGCCATTTTGTGATCATCCACGCGGGTGAGCGCATCATCCCCGCGCATGGGCGCGGTGCCTCCGTGCACCGCGTCGGTGCGTACTGCGTCTACGGGAGTGTCTGCGCGAGTGCTTGCGGTGCTTGAGCCGCGGGCAGCCCTTGACGGCGATTCGCGTCGTCTGGGCGAACCGCGCGCCGCTCTGCGCGACGATCGTGGTGGGCATCGCGAGCTTCTTCGCGCGGCAGAGGTTGCCGTTGGCGGCGAGCGCCGAGTGCGGACCAACGGGCAGGCTCAGCGTGAAGCTCGAGACCGGCACGTCGGGGAGCGATTCGAAGCTCGCGCTGGTGACCCCGGCGCTCGAGATGTGGGTGTGGCCGACGAGCACCACGGTGACGCCGTCGCCGCTGAGGGCCACGTCGAGGTCGGGGAACGCCGCGCCGCCGTGGGAGACCAGGTAGACGGGCCCGGTGAGCTCGCCAGGCAGCACCGGAGTGGTCGCGGTGGCGGCCCCGACCTGTGCTTCTTTCGAGCAGCCGCCGGGCGGGGCACCGGCTTCGAAGGTCGCCGCGGGGCACGCTTTGCGGAGCGTGCTCTGGCGCGTGACCAGCCGCTTGGGGAGGGTGGTGAGGACCTGCTGGATGTTCGCCTGGTGCGGCCCTTGGGAGAGCTTGACCGCGAGGCTCGCCCCGTTCGCTTTCGAGGTCTTCGCGCCGCTCGCGGCGGTGAGCTTCGGCGTGAACGCGAGCTTGCCGCAGTCGCTCACCTGGAAGGGGCTGGAGAGGCTCTGCGTGGCCGTCGCGCTCGACCCGGGGACGAAGCCGGTGAGCGTGGAGTCGGTCGCGAGCGGCGCACAGTTGGTGGGGTTGAGCAGGAAGCTCGGGCGCTCGACGGTCACGCCGATGCTCCGCAGGCGCAGCGGCACCCCCTTGACGATCCTCGGCAGCGAGCCGGTGACGGTCACGCGGGCGGTGTGCGGGTCGACGTCGATCTGGGCGCGGGTCAGGACAGTCCCGAGGTCGAACGGGCCGGCGACCGCCGGCACCGCGATCGACAACCCATAGGGCGCGCCGTCGTAGGGGCCGGTGAGGAAGACCTTGCCCGAGAGCTGGTAGGGGCTGGGACCGGCTCCGGCGGTGACCGTCGCGGTCCCGATTTCGCTCGCGGGCGGGCACGCGCCTTCGCCGGCCTGCGGTTCCCCGCACAGCGCCACCGACGGGATCGCGCCGAGCAGACCGGCCGGCAGCGTGGTCGAGACCTGCGCGAGGTACTGCTGCCCGTCCGCGCGCGCGAGGTTGAACGTGTAGGAGGTGTACGCCCCGGCGACCGCGGACGTGTCCTGGGTGCTCTGGCTCAGCGCGAAGGGCAGCGGCGAGGGACACCCGCCGGTGGTGAACGGCGTCGAGCTCAGCGCCGCGGCGAGGCCGGTGTAGGGGGTGAAGCGGGCTTCGAGGAGCCCGGCCCCGCACGCGAGCGGGTTGGCGAGCGGCGCCAGCGGGCCGCCGTCGAACCTCATGACGAGGTCGCTGAACGGCAGGGGCGGGTTGCCCGCGAACGTCGCTTCGAGACGGCCCGTGCCGGGGTTGGGGTTGACCAGGCCCCTGAGCCTGACCGACACGCCGTAGGGGCTCTCGGCGTCCACGTAGAGCGTGTAGGGAGGCCCGGCGATCGCCGCGCCGCTCGGGCTGCCGAGGTAGACGCTGCCCGCGAGCGAGCCGGGCGGCAGGTCGGTTTCGATCGTGACGCCCGCGACCCTGGAGGCCGCGGGGCAGGAGACGGGCGTGGTCGGGCGGACCCCGGGCTGTGCTTCCTCGAGCCCCGCCTGCGCTTCGGTGCAGGCCGCCAGACCGTGTGCCGCCGAGGGGTTGAGCGTCAGGCCTTCCGGCAGCGTGACGTGGGCGTCTTCGATGTCGGCGGTGTTAATCGCTTCCGGGCCGGTGTTCTGCGGCGCCGCGACTTCCGCCGTGACGCCGTCGGGCTCGTCGGACTGGGCGGTTTCGGGGTGCACCGCGGCCGCCGGCCTGAAGGGGACCTCGTTGCAGCCTTCCACTCCCACCGGGGTGTGGGTTTGGGTTCGCGACACTTCGCCTTCCCACGATTCGACTTCCAGGTGGGAGGTCGTCGTACTCGAGCACGTGCTGGGGAGGGTGAGGAAGTTGCCCTCGCCCGCCCGCCCGTCGAAGATCAGCTTGGACTTCAACACGGGAATCGATTTGGAGATGTTGTTGATTTCGAAGTACTCATGAAAGTCGGTGTTCCAACTGACGTGGCCTTCGAGGAAGACGTGTTCGTTGGCAACCAGCGGCACGGACACGTGGATACCGAAATCCAACGGCAGGCCAGCGGGCTGTTCGAGGTTGTAGACGGGCGCAGTGATCGTCGTATTTGCGAGCGCGACGAAGACCGTGAGTTCGTCTTCTCCCACCTTTGTTTCTTCGGGACATTTATCTTCTTCGAAAACCTTCACCGGGCACATCGGCAATGCCTCGGGATCGGCTGCCAGACCTGGCGGGATATCGACACGCACCCGCTTGACGTTGCCGATCGGTTCTTTGCCCAAACCGGCCGCCCTGGAGTTGAGTTCAAAGCCC
>JBOGYA010000284.1:0-3856 GCA_050696515.1 Solirubrobacteraceae bacterium | reverse complement strand
CAGCGGATCAAGCAGCAGCAAGCGGGGTTGAAGCCGCCTCGCCGTCTCGAACAGCCGGCCGCGGTGTGGTTCCCGATCGAGCCGGAGCGTCGGGGCCGTGATCACGTGCATTTCGACGGCCGCCAAGTCGAGACCACGATGCCGCGTCATGCCCGCCACGCGCTGGCGCACGATCGGCAGCGCGTCCTCGGCCAGGTAAACCAGGACCGGCCCCGGTTGGGGTACGACGTACTTGCCGAGGCATGGCGTTCCGGTCGCCACGCTCAGGGCCATGTCCAACCCGAGCCAGGTCTTGGAGCATTTGGGGGCGCCGCCGATCACGCCGACCGACGAGTCGCCCCACAAGGACTTCACCAGCCAGCGCTCCGCATGCTCCTGGATGGGGATTTCGCCCACACGCACGGCGGGCAGTAATTGGTTGCTGTCCACGCGCATCGTCAAACCCTCGCTTTCTTCTTCGCCGCCGGACGCGGCAGCTTCGGCTGAAACACCTCGAGGTAGAACTTCTCGTCGAGCTGCCGGACCTCCTGCGCCATGCCGTAGGCCAGCAGATCGGCGCTCATCGTCATCAGCACCCGGTAGTTGCCGGCGCAGTGATCGACTAAGGTGTCGAGCAGTCCACTCGTCATCAGTGTCGGGCTACCGGCCTTGCTCAGGGCGTGGTCGAGCAGTTCCAGCAGTTCGTCCCGCGTGGCGGACTCCGTCAGCAACCGCGTGCGGATCCTGGTGCCCAAGGGAATCAGTTCCGGATGCCGCAACAGTTCCAGCAGCCTCGCGTCACCGGCCAAGACCACCGTCAACAGCGACGTCGTGTCGAAGTCGGCACTGGACAGAATTCGCAACTCGCTAAGCACCTGGGGAGTCATCTCCTGGGCTTCGTCGATGAGCAGCACGGGCTTGCTGCGGGAAGAGGCGAGATGGGCCTTCCAGCGCTCGCGGAGCATTCGAAAGCCGCCCCAGCGATTGGAGGGAGTGAGCTTGACCGAAAAGATGTCGCCCAGTTCGCGATAGAAGTCGGGCATTCTCGATTGGGGCCGTTCGAGCACGCCCACCGTCACGTCGCGCAGGGCCGACAGGCGTCCGGCCGCGATGCGCAGCGCCACCGACTTGCCGGTGCCCGGCTCGCCCGAGATCAGCGCGAAGCCCCCCTCCTGAACCAGGTGCTCGACACGCCAGGCGAAATTCTCGATCTTGGGGGTGACCAGCAGCGCTTCGCTGGGGAGTTCCGGTGAAAACGGGTTCCATTTCAAGCCCCACAGCGACAGCATTTTCTGGGTGTTCATGAGGTTTCTCCTGGCTTTTTCTGGGATTCGGATTTCTGGGGCAGGTAGGCCGGCGGGTGGCCGGTGGCGGAGTACTCGGCGAGGATTTTCTTCAACAGCGGCGCGAGCTCACTGGGCGCCTGGGGTGGGGCCGTTGAGCCATCGTGGCCGGGAGGCTCGACGAGCGCGCGGCGGCCGTCGGCGTTGGCGGTTCGGTCGAGAGGATACAACGCGGCCAGCAGTGTGCCGTGATGCGGGTCGACGAGATCGACGCGGCTCAGATCCCAGCGGGCGTAGCGGACCACGACCTTGCGAAAGTGCCGAAAGCGAGAGGGGACCTCGAAGCGCACTCCCTCCACGGAGATCGTGCCGTCGCTCTTGCGCTGGCGCCGCTGGTCTTCAAGACGAAACGCCTCCCGCAGCGCGGCGCTCGCAGGGCTCGGTCGAAGCACGTCGCGCGACTCGGCGAAACGCGCCACCGGCGAGCAGCACAGCTCCCGATGCTCCGCGCGGTTATAGTCGATCTCAACCCAGGCCTGCGTGGCTTGGTTGAGAAACTCAAGCGTCAACTTCGGCTGGCCGTCGAGCATCGCCATCAACCGCCCCTCGACGGGCCCCCAGAAGGCCTCCTGCTTGCCGTTTTGGTACGGGCTATAGGGGAGCGTGCGCTCGTGGACGATACCCAGCCGCACCAGACCTTCCGTGACTTCCTCGGCCACCATCGCCGCGCCGTTGTCGGTCATGAGCGCGCGAGGCAGGCCGCGCTTCTGGATCGCCTGGGACAGTCCGTGGACCAGGTCCTCGGCGGTCTCCGTGACGTACCACTGCAGGTGGCAGCAGAGTCGCGAGTGGTCGTCGAGAATGCCCAGCGCCAACGGCCGCTGCCACTCACCGCGGTGCGTGAGCACCTTCAGGGAGCCGTGGTGGAAATCGAGGTGCCACAGCGAGCCGGCATACTCGGCCTCGTAGCTGCGGACCTCACGCGTCTGCCGTCGCACGGCGGCGCGCACTTCGCCGGGGCGGCCCTGGGGTTCGGGACGCGGCTTGCGCGACAGGCCGTGAAGCTGCATGTAGCGGCGGACCGTGGAATACGAGCGTAACGATTCGCGCAACGGCATCTCCCGCACGAGCGCCGCCAGGTTGTCGTAATGCAGCTTGTAACTCCAGTGCGGGTGTTCGCGATACTGACGGACAAGCTCCTCGATCACGGCGACCGACAGGGAGACCTTGCCGGAGTCCTTCCGCACGGCGCGCCGCAACACGCCCACCGGGTCCAGCTTGTCGTTGCGCGCCAGGTAGTACCAGCGCTCGATGGTCGTGATTGCAAACTGGACCTTGCGTCCGCTCCGCGGGTGGGTCCAAGTCTTCGCGGCCAGCTCCTCCATGGCCGGCCGGAGCCTTCCGCGCGCCGGTGGATCGCTCAATAGGTGCCCGACCACGGAGAAGCGAAAACGCGCCCACGCGGCCGAAGAAGAAACGTCTTTGGTCATCACAGGTCCTCACAAATCGGGTGCATGAATCGTCACGCGAACAGTGAGACCAGGTATACCGGCGGTCAGCCGGGGTGGTCGAGAATGCATCTTCTGCGGATCGCGGCGGCCACTGGCGATCCATCAGGAGATATTGATTTTCAGGCCCCCGGTGATCGTGATCGGCGAGAGAAAACACAGCAGCTTCCCCCACTCCTCGCAGGATTCGGCGTTGCGCACGAAGACCTCCAGCAGCGCTCGTGGAAGTGCCGCGGCCACGTCGAGGGCTGGGCTAAAGCCACCGCGCGCGATTTTCCAGAACTGGGTCTGGGGGAAGAGCTCTTGCCAGAAGACTCGCCAGCGGCCGATCGTCCGCCGGTCGGCGTCGAAACGCTCGGACAGCTCACGCACGCGCCGGGGTGTTGGCCCTTGCCGCATCGCGGCGACGAGCACGACGATGGCGCCCAGATAGACCTTGCGGCCCAGAAATCGCACGGAGGGAGGCGTTCGTCTCTTCCGGCAGCCGTCGCGCGCGCAGCAGAAGCTCAAGCGGGTGCGGTATTGCTCGGACAGGCCCTTCGCCCCGCGAGGCTTCCTCGGGTAGTTGGCACGGTGCAGCCGTCCCCCACACGGACAGCCGGCCTTGCACGCCGTCTCCGCAAGATCCCGGTCGACGGACAAAAGAAACGGCCAAAAGCTGGAATTCTGGGGCAGGTCATGGTACATACGGGTGTACTCCGAGGTCGTGGAAAACCATACGGAGTACACCCCTCGGAGAACTCGATCAAGTGATCAGGCTTTCCGAGGGACTTTTTTTCAAACACAGAAGGAGATCTCGCTCAGAAAGGGCAAAATCCCCATCAATTATCTTGACCACGCACAGCATGCCCGGCGAAGGCGCGGGGTCGATCTCCTTGCTCTTTCGATCGAGCCCGTCAAAGAAAAACTGGGTCGTGGCCCCGGCACTGTTGGTTTCGGAAACGAGGTTCCCGTTCAGGTCGTAGTCGTCGGTGGTGGTCGTGGTGGAGTCGCCCGCGCCGCCGGTGACGGGGTTCGGCAGAATCACCTGGGTTTGCAGGCCGTCGCCGTTATAGCGATACTGGGTGACGCGGTTCAATTCATCGG
>JBOGYA010000283.1:0-3932 GCA_050696515.1 Solirubrobacteraceae bacterium | reverse complement strand
CGGGTGGGCAGGACCATCAATCTAACAGCTCCGCGAGCGCGCCGTGTGCCTGCGACAGCTCCGCGAGCGTCACGCCGAGCGTCAAATCGCCGAGTGTTATCTGAAGCGCATCGCCGCCAACCGTGCCGATGATGCGCGTGTTGGTGCGCCGGCCCAGCGAGCTGACGCCGCTCGAGGTGCCGCTGACCAGGAAGCCGCCGGGAGCCTCGCCGAAGAGGGCAACGAATGGATCACCCTCGGCGTCTGCCTCCAGGCGCACGTCCGCCCCCATGCCCCCCGCGAGGCAGCACTCGGCGAGGGCCGTAGCGAAGCCCCCCTCGGCGATGTCGTGGGCGCTTGAGAGCCCCCCGACGCGCACGGCGCCGCGGACGGCGAACTGCGCGGCGCGCACCGCGCCGAGATCGACGGCGGGCAGCCCGTCCGGCAGCGGCTCGCCGCGCAGCTTGGCCCACTCGCTCGCCGCGAGCGAGGGGGCGAACGGCCCGGCCACCGCGATCGCGTCGCCCTCGCGAGCGAACCCCATCCGCCCCGCGCGCGCGGCGTCGGGCAGGCGGCCGACCATGCCCACCACCGGCGTCGGGTAGATCGGGCCGGCGGGGCCCTCGTTGTAGAGGGAGACGTTGCCGCCCACGATCGGAGCCTCCAGCGCCCGGCAGGCGTCGCCGAGGCCGCGCACCGATTCGGTGAGCTGCCAGGCGATGTGCGGCTTCTCGGGGTTGCCGAAGTTGAGGTTGTTGGTCGTCCCCAACGGCTCGGCCCCGACGCAGGCGAGATTCGAGGCACACTCCAGCACGGCCTCGACCGTGCCGGTGTAGGGGTCGGCGGCAACGCGGCGCCCGTTGCAGTCGATGCTCACCGCCAGCGCCGGCACCGGCTCGCGCGGCTCCTCGCCGCGCTCCGTGCGCGCCCTGCCGGCAGTCCCGCCGCCCGCGGGCGCGCGACCCGGGCGCAGCGCAAGCACCGCGGCGTCGGCCTGCTCGGGGCGCCTCACGGTCCGCGACTGCACGATCGCGTCGTACTGCTCAAACAGCGGCCGGCGCGAGGCGATGTTCGGTGAGCGCAGCAGCGCCAGCAGCGCCGCGCGGGGGGAGGCATCCGGGGGCAGCGTTGCCCGCGGGGCGGCGTAGAGCGGCTCGGCGGGCCTCTCTGGCCGCAGGTCGTAGAGCGGACAGTCGTCCACCAACGCCTGCACGGGCATCGCCCCGACGAGCCGCTCGCCGTCGAAGATCCGCATCCGGCGGGTGTCGGTGACCGTCCCGATCGCGGCGCCGCCGACCTCCCACCGCTCGCACAGCGCCAGCACCGCCGGCACGTCTGCGGGCGCCACCACGCACAGCATCCGCTCCTGTGACTCCGAGACCATGATCTCGAAGGGCTCCATCCCGGGCTCGCGCAGGGGGACCTTGGCCACGTCGATGTCGATGCCCACCGCTCCCTTCGAGGCCATCTCCGCGGCCGAGGAGGTCAGCCCCGCGGCGCCGAGGTCCTGCAGGGAGACCAGCAGCTCCCGCTCCAGCAGCTCCAACGAGCACTCCAGCAGCTTCTTCTCCTCGAACGGGTCGCCAACCTGCACGGTCGGGCGCTTGTCATCGTCCTCCCCGAGCTCGGCGGATGCCAGCACCGAGGCCCCGCCGATCCCGTCGCGGCCGGTCGACGCCCCGAACATCACCACCACGTTGCCCGGTCCCGCCGCGGCGCTGCGCACGAGCTTCTCGCGCTCGCACAGCCCGAGTGCCATCGCGTTCACGAGGCAGTTCTGCTCGTAAGGGCCCTCGAAGTACACCTCGCCGCCGACAGTCGGCACGCCGATCGAGTTGCCGTAGTGGCCGATGCCGCGCACGGCGCCGTCTAGCAGGTAGCGGGCGCGCGTACCCCCGCCGGCGAGGACCGGAGGATCGCCGGAAGACGGAGGACTGGGAGGGGGATTGGATGGGGGGTGGCGTTCGCACGGCTCGCCGAACCGCAGCGAGTCCAGCACGGCGATCGGTCGGGCGCCGATCGCGAAGATGTCGCGCAGGATGCCCCCCACGCCGGTGGCCGCCCCCTGGAAGGGCTCGACGGCCGAGGGGTGGTTGTGCGACTCGACCTTGAACGCGCACACCAGCCCGCCGCCCACGTCCACCGCGCCGGCGTTCTCGCCGGGACCCATGACGACGTGCGTCCCCTCCGTGGGCAGCATGCGCAGGAGCTTCTTGGAGTGCTTGTACGCGCAGTGCTCGCTCCACATCAGCGAGTACATCGCAAGCTCCACCCGGTTCGGCGCTCGCCCCTGCTGCTCGCACACCAACTCGTACTCGGCGCGCGTCAGCCCCAACGCGAGTGCGTCCTCGACAGTCGGCGCCGTCGCGCTGTCAGGCACGGGCGGCCTCCACCGCGAGGCGCATCGACTCGAAGATGCCCAGGCCGTCGGTCGAGCCCATCAGCTCGTCCACCGCGTGCTCGGGGTGGGGCATCAGCCCGAACACGTTGCCCGCTGCGTTCTGCACGCCCGCGATGTCGCGCACTGAGTCGTTGAAGTTATCGCCCGGCGCGTAGCGCAGCACCACCTGGCCGGCGTCTTCCATAGCGGTCAGCGTCGCCTCCTCGGCGTAGTACCGACCCCACGAGTGCTTGGCCGGGATGCTCAGGCGCGCGGGTGGCCGATCGGCACTCGACCGATCAGAGATCGCCCCGCACGCGCGGGTGAAAGCGCTGTTGGGGTTGAGCACCTCGAGCTCGACCTGGCGGAACGTGAAGCGCCGGTTGGCGTTGCCCAGCAGCGCCCCCGGCAGCAGGCGCGCCTCGCAGAGCACCTGGAAGCCGTTGCAGATCCCGAGTACCAAGCCGCCCGCGTTCGCGAACGCGATCACCGACTCCATCGCCGGCGCGAAGCGGGCGATCGCGCCCGCGCGCAGGTAGTCCCCGTAGGAGAAGCCTCCGGGCACGACGATCGCATCGGCGCCCCTCAGGTCGCGATCGCCGTGCCACAACAGCTCCGCGTCGCCCACGCGACGGGCGGCTTCGAGCGCATCCACCTCGTCGCAGCTGCCAGGGAACTGGAGGACGCCGAACTTCACTTCGCTTCAAGACGCGCCATCGAGCAACTGGATCTCGTAGTCCTCGACGAGCGGGTTCGCGAGCAGCTTCTCGCACATCGGCTGAAGCTGAACGGGGTCCTCGACGTCGAGCTCGACCAGACGGCCCACGTGCACGTTGGCGGCTCCCGCGAAGCCCAGCGCCGGCAGCGCGCGCTCCACGGCGACGCCCTGCGGGTCGAGGATGCCTGCCTTGGGGCGGATCAGCACGCGCGCCCTCATTACCCGGCCGCGCCCGCGCGATCCAGCCACGCCTGGAAGGGCTCGCCGACGATCCGCTCGTACGCCTCCACGTAGCGCGCGCGAGTGCCTGCGACCACGTCCTCGGGGATCGCCGGCGCCGGGGGGCGCCTGTCCCAGCCGCTGCCCGTCGCCCAGTCGCGCACGTACTGCTTGTCAAAGCTCGGCTGGCCGCGGCCGACATCGAAGCCCTCGGCCGGCCAGTAGCGCGAGGAGTCCGGGGTCAGGACCTCGTCGCCCACCACCAGTGGGTGGGCGGGATCGTTTTCATCCAAGCCGAACTCGAACTTCGTGTCCGCCAGGATCACGCCGCGCTCGCGCGCGTGCTCGGCCGCGAAGGAGTACAGCTCGATCGAGACGTCGCGCACCCGCTCCATCAGCGCACGGTCACCGACCAGCTCCGCGGCGCGCTCGAAGTCGATCGCCTCGTCGTGGCCGACCGCGGCCTTGGTGCTCGGCGTGAAGATCGGCTCCGGCAGCCGCTCGGACTCGCGCAGGCCCGCCGGCAGCTCGATCCCCGAGACCGCGCCGGTCGCCCGGTAGTCCTTCCAGCCAGAGCCGGTGATGTAGCCGCGCACCACGCACTCCACCGGCAGCATCTCCAGGCGGCGCACCGCC
>JBOGYA010000282.1:0-3941 GCA_050696515.1 Solirubrobacteraceae bacterium | reverse complement strand
GATCAGCACGATCACGATCAGCTTGGGAAATAGGCCGAAGCCCAGCAAGATGACGAGCAGCGGGGCGATCACCGCGATCGGCACCGCCTGGGAGCCGACTGTGAGCGGATAGACGGCGCGGCGCATGATCGGCGAGACGTGAATCAGAATCGCGAGCGCAAAGCCGAGCAGCAACGCGAGCAGGATTCCCAGCCCTACCTCTTCGGCAGTAATCGCGAGGTTGTGCCCCAGCAGGCCGGGATTGCCCCACAGTGCCACTGCGATCGAGTGGGGGGCAGGCAGGATCAAAGGGCTAACCGCGCTCGAATCGACGTAGAGCTCCCATGCGCCGAGCAGTGCGGCCAGAAGCAGGACGGCCGGTACGGCGTAAAGGACGCGGCGCCTCATCGTGCGCACTCCACCTCCATCCTCAGCGCGATCAAAGCCTGCTCACGTAAAGCAATCACCTCGGCGTCGGTACGCGATCTTGGGCGGGGAAGATCCACCTCGATGTCTGCTCGTACGCGCCCGGGACGGGGGGACAGCACCGCGACACGGTCAGCGAGCATCACCGCCTCCTCCACGTCGTGGGTGACAAGCATCACCGTGCGCGGTTCGCGCGCAAGCGCCCCACCTAACCACCCCTGCATCTCCGCGCGCGTGATCGCGTCCAGCGCGCCGAACGGCTCGTCCAGGCACAGCACGGGCTTCTCGGCGAGCAGTGTGCGCACGAACGCCACCCGCTGGCGCATCCCCCCGGAGAGCTCGTGTGGGCGGGCCGCCTCGAAGCCCTTGAGGCCCAGCTCTTCGAACAGGACTGCCGCCCGGGCGCGCGCCTGTGCGCGAGGACGGCGTGCGATGCGCAGCGCCAACGCCGCGTTGTCGACCGCGCTCAGCCACGGCAGCAGCAGGTCGTGCTGGGGCATCAGCGCGGCCGGCTCGCTTACCACCATTCCGCGGCTTGGCTGCCGCAGGCCGCAGATCAGCTCCAGCAGCGTCGTCTTGCCGCAGCCGCTCGGACCCACGACCGCCACCAGCTCCCCTTTGGCCGCGCGCAGCGACACGTCCGCGAGGGCCTGCACCGGGCCGTTTGCGCCACGGCCGCTGCCGCGCGCCGCGTAGACGAGGCCTACGTCGCTCACCGTTACCGCGCACCCCGGCGCGGCCTCTGCCGGTCCGGTCTGCTGGAAAGCCACCGCCTGCGTGCCTGCCGACGCACCGATCTCGGGCGATTGCGAATCGGCCCGGAGTTTCAGTCCTATCGACACTGCGCCACTCCCTCCGCGGGCATTACCCCACAGGTTCGAAGGGTCGGCGCCGGGAGTCTTCGTGCGCCATCTCAGCCGGCCTTCCCGCCAGCTCCCCTGGTGTTGTCTAGTCCCGTAGAGCCTAGCGCGGGTCGCCGATGCGCTACCTGCCCGCCCCCGCCACCAGCTCAGGCCGCGCCAGCGCGCGTACGAAGTCCTCCAGCTGCGCCGTCGTCCAACACTCGAACGCGGTGCAGTGGCGCTCGTACGCGGCGATCACCGAGTCTCCATAGTTCCAGTACAGCCGCGGCTCAGGATTGAGCCAGAAGGCGCGCCCGGCGCGGGCGGCGATCGCCGCGAAGGCATCCGCGCGCGGGTCGCGGCCGTTGGTGCGCGCGTCCCCCAGGACGATCACCGTCGCCCGTGGGTTCAGGTCGTCGCCGATCAGCTCCAGGAACTCCGACCACACGCGCCCGTAATCGGTGTAGCCGGAGATGTCCGCCACGCCCGCGTCGGAGGAGATCCGCTCGTTGACCGCTTTGAAGTCGCGCTCCCGTTCGAAGATGTCGGTGACCTCGGAGATCCGCTCGATGAACACGAACGAGCGCATCTTGCGGAACGAGTCGTGCAGCGCGTGAAGCACCGAGAGGAAGAACACCGAGGCGGAGGTGACGGAGGTGGAGACGTCGCACAGCACGTACACCTCCGGGCGGCGCGGGCGGCGCGGGCGGTACTTGAGCACGACGGGGACCCCGCCGGTCTGCAGCGAGGCGCGCATCGTGCGGCGCACGTCCACGTGGGCGTGGTGGCGGTGCCCGCGCGTCTGGTGGCCCTGTGTGGCCAGGCGCCGGCGTAGCTGCGCCACCACGCGGTGCACCGCCGCGAGGTCCTGCAGAGGGCCGGAGGGCAGCGCCCGGTCGAGCTCGCCGAGCGGCCGCGCGGGGGGGAGGGTCCCGGTGCGCTGCACCTGTGCGCGCTCCAGCTCCCGGCGCAGCAGCGCCTCGAAGCGGCGCAGCGCCTCGCGCGGCAGGCCCTCGCGGCGGGGGTCGTCCTCGGGCAGCTCCGGCTGGGGCTCCGCGCGCAGCCCGAGCGCGCGGCGGATGCGCTGCACGTCGACCCCGATCACCCCCGAGCCCCCGTCGCGGCGGGCCAGCGCCGCGATCGCCATGCGCGCGAGGTCGCGCATCGCGCCGTCCGCGCCATCGCGCAGAGCCGCCGCGATCTGGCGGCGCAGCGCGTCGAGCTCCTCCTCGGAGAGCTCTTCGAGGTCGAGCTCGCCGGCGTCACCCTCCCGCGCCCCCTCGCGCACCCCCTCCTGCACGGCGGCCAGCTCGACTGCCCGGAAGAAGAAGCGGTCGAACACCAGCTCGAACGTGCGCCGGTCCTCCTGGCTCTTGGCGAGCGTCGCCGCGAGCGCCTCGCGGAAGTCGGCTTGCGCGGTCCACTCGATCTCGCGCAGCACCGCGAATGCGTCCAGCAGCTCCGAGGTGCCCACCGCCACGCCCTCCCGGCGCAGCTCCTCGCCGAGCTCCAGCAGGCGCGCCGCGATGCCCTCCGTCCTCGCGGATGCGTTCGCGGTGCCGGACGGGCCGGCGGGGCCGGGGGGGTCGGTCGGCGTGCGATTCACGGACGGGGCCCCGCTCAGGCCGAGTTGGCGACGGTGCCGGACTCGTTCCGCCCCAGCTTCAGGCCCACGCGCTCGGCCACCACGTCCATGTCGCTGCGGTGCTTGACGATCACCGACATCGTCTCGACGAAGGTCTCCGAGTCGATGTCCTGCGCGCCCAGCAACAGCAGCGCCCGCGCCCAGTCGATCGACTCGGCGATCGAGGGGGGCTTCTTGAGGTCGAGCTCGCGCACCATGCCGATGACCTCGACGAGCCGGCGGGCCACCGTCTCGGAGAGCTCAGGCGTGTGCAGGCGCACGATCTCGAGCTCGTGCTCGAGCTCGGGGTAGTCCAGCCACAGGTACAGGCAGCGGCGCTTGAGCGCCTCCGTCAGCTCACGCGAGTTGTTCGAGGTGAGCAGCACCACGGGGTGCGTGCGCGACTCGACGCGGCCGAGCTCCGGGATCGAGATCTGGAAGTCCGAGAGCACCTCCAGCAGCATCGCCTCGAACTCCTGGTCGGTCTTATCGATCTCGTCGATCAGCAGCACCACCGGCTCCTCCGAGGCGATCGCGGTCATCAGGGGGCGCGCCAGCAGGAAGTCCTCGCCGAAGATGTCCTCCTGCACCTCTCCCCACCCGGCGTCGCCGCCTTGCGCCTGGATGCGCAAGAGCTGCTTGCGGTAGTTCCACTCGTACAGCGCCTTCGCCTCGTCGAGGCCCTCGTAGCACTGCAGCCGCACGAGGCTGCGCCCCAGGTAGCGCGCGAGCGCCTTCGCCAACTCGGTCTTGCCGACGCCCGCGGGGCCCTCGACCAGCACAGGCTTGCCCAGCCGCGCCGCCAGGTACGCGACCAGCGCCGTTGACTCCCCCGGCAGGTAGCCCACCGCGCGCAGGCCCGCCGCCACCTCGGCGGCGGAGGTGGGAGCTGAAGGGGAGGCGGGCGGCACGGTCATGGAATGGTAGGGACTCCCTTATCCGCTACTGCCCCTCGCCCGGTTGCGTGTCCTCGAAGGAGAGCTGCTCGGCGCGCACCGGACGAGCCGGGCGGCGGACGGTCGAACGCTCGGGGGCGGAGAGGCGGACGGTCTCCTCGGGCGGCGGGGGCG
>JBOGYA010000281.1:0-3942 GCA_050696515.1 Solirubrobacteraceae bacterium | reverse complement strand
CGTTGACGGTGCCGGCAAGCGTTGCGGCGACTTCGTTGAGGGCGGTCTGGTAGGAGGCGAGCGCGCCGGCGGGAGAAGTGAGTTCGAGGAGCGCCCCGAGCTGCCCGCCGGCGGCGGCGGTGAGCGCTTGGGGCCAGTTGACGGTGGAGCCTTCGACGAGCGGGACGGCGGCGTTGCCGAACGCCACGGTGTCGGTGCCGTCAGCTTCCTTGGTGACTGTGACGGAGGCGAGCGTGGAGAGCTTGTCGATCAACAGGTCGCGGCGGTCTTCGAGGTCGTTGGGCTGCTGGTGGGCTTGGAGGGAGAGCTTGATCTGGTGGTTGAGCTGGGCGATCTGGGCGGCGGCGCTCTGGACCTCTCCGGAGGGCCCGGTGAGCGCGGCGTACTGGGCGGCGGCCTGGCCTTCGACGCTCTGCAGTTGGGAGGCGAGCTGGTGGAGGGTGCCGGTGAGCTCGGTGGCGACCGAGACGACGCCGATCTTGGCGGCTTCGGAGGGGGATTCGGCGAGCTCCCCCCAGGCGCTCCAGAAGGCGGAGAGCTGGGAGGCGAGCCCGGAGGAGGAGGGTTCGCCGAGGGCAGCCTGAGCCTGCTGGAGCTCTTCGGCCTGGGTGCCCGCGGCGCCGAGGGCGGTGCTCTGGTTGCGGTACTCGGCGTCGAGGTAGGTGTTGCGGATGCGGGTGTAGGTGGCGACGGAGACGCCGGTGCCGAGCTGCCCGCCCTCGCCGGTGACGGAGGAGAGCGCGGCGATGCGCAGCGGTTCGTTGGTCTGCAGGACGGCCCGCTGGCGAGAGTAGCCTTCGGTGTTGGCGTTGGTGATGTTGTGGCCGGTGACGTCGATCGCCTGCTGCTCGGCGAGCAGCCCGGAGAGGGCCGTTTGGAGTCCCTGGAGGGTGGGGATGGACATGAGTACCGCCCCTATGCCTGCAGGTCGAGCACGCGCAGCGCGTGGACAGAAGCCCGCCCACCCGTGCTCGTGCCACCGATCGAAGAGCGACCCGCGGTGGAGCCGCGCGGGTCGTAGCTGTCCACGCCGGCGTCGAGTGAGAGCGAGCGCATCAGGTGATCCAGGAACGAGAGCTCGATCTGCATCAAAGCGCGGTTGCAGGAGTGTTCGCGGCGGAGCTCTTCGACGAGGCCCCGCAGCCGCGCGGAGCGCTCGGCGGCGAGCGCCGCGTGGGCGGGGTCCATGAGGACCGACAGACGGGTGAGCGTGACGGCCTGCGCGGGGATCCCGAGCTGCGCGCCGGCCCGCTCGAGCAGCAGCGAGCGGGTGTCCTCGATCTCGCTGCGGCGCGCGAGCTCGCCGTGCAGCAGCCCGGCGAAGCGCACGACGGTGTGCACGTCGCGCGCCCGGATCGCAGCGCCCTGTTCCAGCACGATCTCGAGCAGCCGCCCCACGGAGGCAAGCTGTGCGTCGAGATGGGCGAGCACGTCCAATGCCAGAGGATTGGCTTCCACGATGGCGGGCATTTGGGGATCGTCCACGTGAGTCAGCTCACCAACAAGCGCGTGAGCGCGGGGCCTCCTACCCCGCGGCCCGGCGTCAAGCGCAGGCGGGGGCGGGCTCATGCCGACGCACCCCCGGTGTGCCCGACGGCGCCGCCTGCGACCCCAGTGGACGAGCCAGGCGCGGATACGCCTCCCATCGAGCCAGAGATCGCAGGCCGGCCGGCGGCAGTTGCGGTGGCGGAGCGGTCGAGCGCGCCCATCAGCTGCGTGGCGAGACCGAGGCCGCCCTCGCGCATGACGCCTTCGGTGAGGCTCTGGGGCAGCAGCGAGGCGAGCATCCCGCCCCCCGCCGCACCGCCTGCGGAGGAGCCTTCTTCGCCTGAGCCTTCGCCGCCGGCTTCGCCTTCGCCCGTGAGTCCGCTGCTCTGCGTGAGCGACTGTGAGAGCTGCTGGAGGAGCATCTCTTCGAAGCTCTGGGCGGAGGCGTAGGCCTGTTTGACGGCCGCGGACCCGTCGCGCACGGACGCCGGCGCGTTCACTTCGCTGGTGACCGGCAGGCCGGCGGCGACCGGGGTGGTGAGCGGGATCGAGCTCATGAGCGCAGTTGGTTGGCGATCGACAGCATTTGGTTTTCGGTTTGGATGGCGCTGCTCTCCAGCTGGTAGTTGCGCTGAGCGCTCACCATCTGCACCATCTGGGAGGAGACGTCGACGTTGGAGCCCTCCAGCGCCCCCTGGCGGATCGCGGAGCGGATCGATTGCCCGCCCACCCGGGGGGCGCCGCTGGCGGCGGTCGGGGACAGCAAGCTGCTGCCGTCGGCGAGCATCCGATCGGGCGCGGCGACCGTGACGAGCGCGAGCTTGCCGATCGTCTTGCCGGCGGCGCGCACGGTGCCATCGGGGCCGATCGCCACTTCGTCGAGCGAGGCGCCCTTGGGCAGCGTGATCGGCGGCTGCAGCAGATCGCCTTCGGCGGTGGTGAGCCGCCCGCGCGAGTCGATCTCGAAGGCGCCGTTGCGCGTGAGCGCGATCGCGCCGCCGGAGCGTTTGACGGTGAAGAACCCGGGCCCTTCGATCGCGAGGTCCAGGGGGTTGCCGGTGCTCTGGAGCGTACCCTGGGACTGGTCGTTGCCGATCGTCTGGGCGGCGGCGCCCGCCCCGAGGGAGGTGGTGGTGCCGGCGATGTCCACCTGGTTGTAGAGCAGGTCGCGGAAGCCGGTGCGCTGCGCCTTGTAGCCGGTGGTGGAGAGGTTGGCGAGGTTGTTGCCGATCGAGTCCAGCTGCTGCTGCTGGGCTTCCATCCCCGACGCGGCGGCGTACATTCCTTCGAGCATCGCGTGCTCCTCTAGCGGGACTCTCGCCCGGTGCGATCGGTGGATGTGGGGGTCGGTTCGAGCATCTTCGGTGGGATTGGCGCAACGGGCAACCGTACGGGCGGGGTCCTGTACATCAGCTCGACCCGTTGAGGGAGCCGACCTGGGTGGAGGCGGCCTGGAGGGTTTGGTCGATCGCCTGGATGGCCTGCTGGCCGGACTGGAAGGTGCGCAGCGAGCCGATCATGTCGACCATCGTGCGGGCGGCGTTGACGCCGGATTCCTCGAGTACCCCGGAGCGCACCGTCCCTTCGGCGTGCCCCGAGGGGGTGCCGGTGTAGAGGTTTTCGCCCTGCTTGATGGCGCTGGGGACGTTGAAGACACCGAGCGAGCCGGCCGGCACGGTGCCTTCGGCGCCCACCTTGATCGGGGCGCCACTCTGGCTGAGGACGGTGTTGCCGGCGCCGTCCACGAGCTGCCCGGAGGCGGAGGTGGAGAACTGGCCGTCGCGGGTGTAGCGGACTCCCTGGGGGGTGCGCACGGCGAAGAAGCCCGTGCCCGCGATCCCAAAGTCCAGCGGCTGGCCGGTGGTCTGCATCCCGGCGGGGGTCATGTCGGTGAAGGTCTTGCCGAGCTGCACCCCGGTGTTCATCGACCCGATCGCCTGCCCGGTGGCGGTGTTCGAGAGGAGCAGCTCCCCGAAGCTGTGCTGGGGGGTCTGGTCGGCCTTGAAGCCGGGTGTGGAGGCGTTGGCGAGGTCGTTGGAGAGCTGCGCCTGGCGGGTCTGCTCGGCGACCATGCCGGAGGCAGCGATGTAGAGGCCGAGGTCCATCTCAATGCGGGTGATCGCCCGGCGGCCCTGTTTCTTTAGGTCGCTGCGCTCAAACCACCGTGAAGAGCGACTCGTCGCTGGAGAGGCGCTCGCGCAGGCGGCGGCGCAGCTCGGTGTGGATCTGGGAGACGCGGCTCTCGGAGACCCCGAGGCGCGCGCCGATCTCGCGCAGGGTGCGCCCCTCCACGTACAGCAGCACCGCGACCTGGCGCTCGCGCGCGGGCAGCTCGGAGAAGGCGGCGCGGAAGCGCTCCTTGGCCTCGTGGCGTTCGGCGCTGAGGGCCGGATCGGCGTCCTCGTCCTCGCTCTCCAGCGTGTCGATCCGCTCGATCGTGGTGGAGTCCTCGGA
>JBOGYA010000280.1:0-3942 GCA_050696515.1 Solirubrobacteraceae bacterium | reverse complement strand
CCTGTCAGCTCGTTCGAGCTGTTCCTGCCGCAGGGCCCGTTCTCGGCGCTCGCGGCGAACGGGAACCTCTGCAGGGACAGGCTCGTGATGCCCAGCCTGTTCGTCGCGCAGGACGGCGCGCAGCTCAAGCAGAACACCCCGATCCAGGTCACCGGGTGCCCGAAGGCCAAGAAAGCCAGAAGAGCTCGAAAGGCCCGCAGGGCAAGTCACTCTCACGGCAAGAGGAGGAGGAAGTGATGCGCGCTCGCAGGCTGACAACGGTAGGCCTCGCGACGCTCGCAGCCGCCGCGCTCGCCGCCGCACCGGCGGGCGCCCGCCTCGTGCGCCCCGTCTCCTCGTTCACCCCGACCGGCTTGGAATCCCCCGCCGCTGTCGCTGTCGACCAGGCCACCGGCGATGTGTACGTCACGGGCTCGGCCTCGGGCAACGTCGAGAGGTTCAGCGCGACCGGGGTGCGCGAAGAAGCCTTCGTGTCGCCCGCCTTCGAACTTCCTGAAGGTGTGGCGGTCGATAACTCGGGTGGGGCTTCCAAAGGTGACGTGTATGTAGCCGACTTCCTGGGGGAAAAGGTCCTCAAGTTGGACTCCTCGGGTAAAGAAGCCGCCGGTTTCACCCCGATCGTCGCGAGCTCGATCCCCGAAGGTGACCCGGGGCACACGGAACTCAAACCGCACGGCGTCGCGGTCGATCCCGCAAACGGCGACGTCGTCGTGACAGATCTAGCCAACAGAGAGGTCGACATCTTCAGCTCCGCCGGCGCGTTCCTCTTGCAGTTCGCGGCGCCGGGTGTGGAAGCGGCCGCGGTCGGCTCGAGCAGCGAGATCTTCACTGCTGATTTTAAAGGAGTGCAGGAGTGGAGCCCCCCCACGTACTCCACCCCCACCCCGATCGGTCCCGAAACCCCCGCATTTGGGATTGCGGTGGATCTGCTCACCGGGAACGTGCTCGCCGACGAAGGAAAACTCCGCTATATCGGCGAGTACGAACCCTCGGGGGCGCTGCTGCTGCAGTTCGGCTCGGGGCTCCTGGAATCCTCAATCGGCGTGGCGGTGCACGAAGCGACGGACTCGGTATACGCGACTGCGCCCGAAAGTGGCTTGGTGTATATCTTCGGGGCGCCCGGGGATCTCGCCGCAGCGGTCACCGGGGCCCCGGCGACAGGTGTCACGGGGACGACGGCGAGCGTAAGCGGGACCGTCAACCCGGAAGGCACGACGGTCACGGGCTGCCGCTTCGAATACGGGCTGAGCACCGCCTACGGCTCCTCGAGCGCCTGCTCAGAACCTCCCCCGCTCCCGCTCACCGGCAACACGGCGATACCGGTCGCAGGGAGCCTCAGCGTGCAGCCAGACGAGACCTACCACTACCGGCTGGTCGCGGTCAACGCCAGCGGCCCCGCCTACGGTGAAGACGAGACGTTCCAGACGCCGGCGCTCGCGCCCTCGCTCGACGGGGAGTCTGTCTCGGCGCTGACGCAGACCGCCGTGACGCTGAACGCGAGGATTAACCCGAATAACCAGGACACCACCTACCACTTCCAGTTCGGTGCTACGACCGCGTACGGGACGGTCCTGCCGGCGCTCGATGCGGACATCGGCTCGGGCTACGGCGATGTCGTGGTCGGCCAGCAGCTCACGGGGCTGACCCCCGGCACGACCTACCACTTCAGGGTGATCGCGACGAACGCGACCTCGCCGCCGGGCGGCACCGCCGCCGCGGACCAGACGTTCACGACACCCCCACCGCAGCCGCCGGTGGTTGGCACGGGGCAGGCGCAGGGCGTGGCGCAGAACACGGCGACGCTGACCGCGACGATCGACACGCAGGGGTTCGAGACGACCTACGAGTTCGATCTCGGGACCGACACCAGCTACGGCAGCAGGATCTTCGGGGACGCCGGCCCGGAACCTGGCCAGCAGACGTTCACGTTTGCGTTGCAGGGTCTCGCACCGGGCACGACATACCACTACCGGATCGCGGCGACCAACATCTTCGGCACGGCCTACGGGGCAGATGTGACATTCACGACGGGCGCCTACCCGTCCTCGACACTGTCCACGCCGCTCGCCCCGGCGCTCCTCCCGGCGATCCTGCTCGCCCCTGCGACCAGCGCCAGTACCGCCAAGGTGGCCAGCCGCAGGCCTACCGCCGGCGCAGCGCGGCATAGCAGAGCCGCCAGGAAGAGCGGCGGGAAGAGGAGGCCCGGCAGGCACACGCGCAAGGGCCGCTCCCGCGGGGTCGGCCGCGCCCACGGCGCCCCAACAACAGAGGGAGGGTGAAGTAATGATGAAACGCATGCAATGGCTGGCGCTCGCGGCCGCGGCCGTGCTGCTCAGCGTACTCGCACCGGCCGCCACGCCGGCCGGCGCGGCGACCGGCTATGCCAACCTCTGCCCATCTCTGAAAACCGCTCTCTGTACACCGGGCACGGTCACTCCATCCCTCGGCTTCGGCGGTGTGGCTGTCGACAACTCGAGCGGACCATCCGCGGGCGATGTATGGGTTGTGAGCTACAATAACCAACATGCTGCTAACCCGCCGACATTGGTGAAGTTCGACTCCTCGGGGAATCAGCTCGCCGAAATCGGTAATGGCAACATCCCCAGCTCCGCTCATCCTTTGCTTGGCTTTGGCTATAGGCATCATTTTCTTGTCACGGACGTCGCTGTGGATCCTGCCAACGGCGATGTCTATGTTTCCGATGAAGAAAATGCCTCCCCGGGAGCCGGCACGGTCACAAAGTTCAATAGCTCCGGGGTCTTTCAGTACCAGCTCACGGGCAGCGAAACTCCCCAGGGGTCGTTTCTGCCGACGGGGGTGGCGGTCGATCCATCCAATGGCGATCTGTATGTTGCAAACGGTCATTTTGTAAGTGATGAAAATTCGACCGAAGTGATCGATAAGTTTACCTCGTCCGGTACTTACATCGGACAGATCTCGGTACCTCTGGCCCAGAATGCCGGGAAAGGATCTGGAAGTCCGCATTCCGAATATGGTACTATCGCTGTGGATCCAAAAGGCAACCTCTATGTCACGCTCCTCGGCGGAATTTTTGAGACTAACACGCAGGTGAGAGAGTACAGTTCCGTGGGAGCACCCGTCAACTGTCCAAACGGCGACAACCTTCTGTACGAAGATCCACAGTTTAATCCTAATGTGGGGGCGGTCGCCGTCGATCCTTTCGATGGGCATATCTTCATAGAGGAGTTCGACGAAGGCATCTCTAAAAGCATTGTCGCTGAATACGGTGCGCCCTGCGCCGCGCCGCGGGCGAGGGTGGGAGAAGGAGTCAGCTGGCCCGAAGGTGGTGGCTTCGGCGTGAGCGAATCGGCGCACAGGGTCTATACGGCCGGTGTGATCTTTGGCCAGGTCACGCTGCCCGACGTAGCGACCGGCATATCGCCGACGGGCGTCACGCGTACCTCGGCGACGGTGAACGGGACCGTGAACCCGGATGCAACAGCGGTCACGACCTGCGAATTCCAGTATGGGACGACCACCGCCTACGGCAAGACGGTGCCGTGCTCGCAGGCGCTGCCGCTCGAAGGCAGCAGTCCGAAACCGGTGAGCGCGGAAATCACGGGGCTCTTGCTGCCGCCCGCGAGCGCGGTCCACTACCGGTTGAGGGTGGGCAACGCCAACGGCGACACCGTCGGCGAAGACCAGATTCTCTACACCGAACCGCTGCCGCCGCCGGTGGTCGGCGGCCAGCCTGCGTCGAACGTCACGCAGTTCGCCGCGACGCTCAACGGCACGCTCGCGACCGGCGAAGCGCTGGTCAACTACCGCTTCGAGTACGGCGCCACCACCGCGTACGGCCAGGTCGCGCCGGTCCCCGACAATTACACGCCGATAACCAGCCAAACGGTCACGGTCTCCCAGCCCGTGGGCGGTCTGCAGGCCGGCACGACCTACCACTACCGGCTGCTCGCGCGCAGCCCC
>JBOGYA010000279.1:0-3945 GCA_050696515.1 Solirubrobacteraceae bacterium | reverse complement strand
GTCCTGCTGCTCCACGTCGACGGCGCCGTCGACGATGATGAAGAACTTGTCGGCGGGCCCCCCCTGGCGCACGACGATCTCGCCCGCCTGCACTTTGACGGTCTGCAGCTCGCCGGCGACGCTGTCGATCCGCTGGGTCGGCAGGTCGCTGAACACGCTGTAGGCGCGCTCGCGACTGAAGTCCGCGCCGAACGTGCCGTCTTCGCTCTTGCCGCCCTTCTCGGTGTTGTCGATGAACTGCAGTTCCGTGGGGATGATCCGGAAGAACGAGATCGACATCGTCGCCCCGGGTGAGAGCTCGGGGAACTTCTGGCCGAACAGGTCGGCGACGCGCGCGATCGTTTCGCCGTTGAGGACGACTCCGCACTCCCCCGCGCCCTGTACGCCCCGCGTCTGGCGCAGGTCCTGCGCGTACTCGTCCACGGCGAAGGAGACGACGGGGTTCTGCTCGACGTGCCGCGCGGTGGTCGTCCCCGGCCGGGTCCAGAAGTAGAGCGTCGGGCCGTCGTTCACGTACAGGAACGTGCTGGCGTGCGGCACCCCCGCGGGCGACGCGGTGGCGAGGGTGAGCGTGTTCTGGGTCGAGAGGTACTCGACCACGTGCGCCGGAACGTCGACGGCGGCCTGCTCAGGGGTCATCGCGTCTCCTTCGTATCAGTGTGTGAGCCACGGCCGGACTCTATCGAAGCTCAGGGGTCCACGAACCCTAGGACGCGTCGTCAGGGAAGACCTCGCGCAACTCGCCCGTGTCCACGTCGTAGACGAACCCGTGAACGTTGTCGCGGTGGGGCAGGAACGGGCAGTGCAGGACGCGCCGGATCGACTGCCGCACGTCTTCTTCGAGGTCGGGGAACGACTCGATCGCAAACGCCGGCGTCATACCGGTCTCCTGCAGCAGCTCGGCGCGAAACCCGTCGTCGGTGAGGGTCAACATGCCGCACCGTGTGTGGTGGATCAGCATCACCTCGCGCGTGCCGAGCCGCCGCTGGGAGATCGTCAGCGAGCGGAGCACATCATCGGTGGCCACCCCACCCGCGTTGCGCAGGATGTGGGCCTCGCCGACTTTCAGCTTCAGGATGGCGTAGACGTCGAGGCGACAGTCCATGCACGTCACGACGGCCAGTCGCTTGGTGGGGTCGGGGCCGAGGCTCACGGCTCCACCGCCACGAACCGCCGGTGCGCCTTCAGCGCCGGGCCGCCGAGCCCGAAGGCGGTCGCGCGGTCGCGCAGCGCGCACACCAACGGGCTCTTCCAGGAGCCAGTCCACGCGATCCGCCGCGATTGCCTCACGACAGGGCTCGTACGCTGAATCCTCATCCGCTCGTAGGATCTCAGAGCCGCCTCGATGCTGTCTCCCTCGCGCAGGCACCGCGCCAGCGCGGCGGCGTCCTCGAGGACCTGGCAGGCGCCCTGGCTGAGGTTGGTGGTCATCGGGTGCGCGGCGTCGCCGAGCAGCGTGACGCGCCCCACGCCCCAACTGGAGAGCGGCTTGCGGTCGTAGATCTGCAGGCGCGCGATGCTCTCGGGCGGTGTCGCCGCGACCGCCGCCGCGACCGGCTCCTGCCAGCCGGCGAAGCGCTCCAGCAGCAGGTCCTTGCCCGCCCGGGACACTGGGCTGTCCTGCTCGCAGTAGAGCACCGCCGCCCAAAACAGCCGCTCGCCGCCAACGCGGTGCAGCACCGCGCGCGCGCCGGGCCCGAACAGCACGCGCTCGTCGCGCGGCGGTAGCGCATAGCCCGCGTCCGGGATCAGGCTCTGCCACTGCGTGTAGCCCGCGTAGTGCGGCTCGTGCCCACCGTGGATCTGCGCGCGGACGGTCGAACGCAGACCGTCGGCGCCGATCAGCAGCGCGCCTCGCTCCTCGCTCCCGTCGGCCAGCGTGACCCGCACCTCCTCGCCGTCCTGCGTGAAGCCCGTGCAGTGGGCGCCCAGTCGGATCCGATCGGCGCCGACCGCCTCGACCAGCAGCGCCTGGAGGTCCTGGCGGTTGATGCCGACGTCGACGAAGCCGTTATCGCGCGCGATCTCGGCGATCGGCCAGCTGGCGAGCAGCTTGCCGTTGCGGTTGCGGTACTCGGTGACATCCAGCGGCGCGCCGATCGCCTGGACGCGGTCGTACAGGCCCAGGCGCTGGAGCGCGCGCGCGGCGTTGGTCCACATATGAAAGCCCCCGCCGATCTGGATCTTGCGCACGTCGTCGGCGCGCTCGAAGACGACTGCGTCCATGCCCTGGCTGACGAGCGCGTGGGCGGTGGCGAGCCCGCCGATGCCGCCGCCGACGATCAGCGCGCGTTGGTCTGACACGATCCTCCTCCTCCGCTCGCAACGCAGCTCATGTCCTTGGGGTGGGATCCTCGCCCGGTCAAAACGAGTAGTCCATGTCCTTGACGTGCTGGCGCGCGAACCGCGTCCGAAAGGCGACCGTGAGCACCGTGTCGCGCAGCCGGCAGGCGGCCGCGCCCCGCAGGCGGCTGGCGCGCGCCATCGCCCACGACAGCGAGGCGAACTGGTTCGCCCGCGGGACCCGCGCCGCCTCGTAGGCGCGCAGGGCGGGGACCGGGTCCTCGGACTGGTCGCCCAGGCAGCGGGCGAGCACCAGCGCGTCCTCGATCGCCTGGTTGGCGCCCTGGCCGAGCGCGTTGGTCATCGCGTGCGCCGCGTCCCCCACCAGCGTGACGCGCCCGCCGCCCCACTGCTTGGACGGGGGCCGATCGTACATGTCGGCGCGGCCGATCGCCGCCTGCTCGGTCGCCGTGACGATCGTCTGCACCGGCGCCGGCCAGCCGCGGAAGCGATCGAGCACCGCCTGCTTGCGTGGGCCCTCGGCCTCCGCGCCGTCGGCGGGGGCGGCGAACGTGCCCTCCCAGTAGACCTCCTCGGGGCCGACGCGGTAGAAGAGGAAGCGCGCCCCGCGGCCCCACACGACCCGGAACAGGCCCACCGGAACGACGTCGGTGTCCACCCGCGCGAGCGCCTGCCAGCTGACGTACCCGGCATAGCGCGGCTCGGTGGCGCCGGGCAGCGCCGCGCGCAGCGCCGAGCGCAGGCCGTCCGCTCCGATCAGCACGTCGCCGCGCTCCTCCCGGCCACTGGCCAAGCGCACGCGCACGCCCTCGCCGTCCCGCTCGAAGCCGGCGCACGTCTCGCCGAACCGCACCACCCCGTCCCCGACGGCGTCGAGCAGCACCCGGTGCAGGTCGGGGCGGCGCACGCCAAACGTCGGCGCGCCGACGCGCCGCTCGGTGTCGCGCACCGACCACCCGTACATCAGACCGCCCCGCGCCGTGCAGAACTCGGCGCGCTCGACGACCGCCGCCGCGGTGGCCAGCTCGAGCAGGGGCTCGCCCACGCCGATCCGCTGCAGGCCGCGCATCCCGTTGTGCCACACGTGGATGCAGCCGCCGACCTGCACCTCCTCGGCGGCGCCGGCGCGCTCCAGCACCACCGCCTCGACGCCGTGCTCGCGCAACGCGATCGCGCTCGTCAGCCCCGCGATCCCCGCTCCAGCGATTACGGCCCGCATCAGCGCTCGTGGCGTCTCGCGCCGGCCCCGACGATCGGATGCAAGTGGATGCCCATTCCTCAGACGGCTCGCACGGCCAGCGCCACGTTCTGCCCCTCCAGCCCGCGGGCCACAGCAAGGGCTTGCCGAACTGGCGCCGCGCGCGCTTGGCCGGTAACCCAATCGATTCCCGAGCCGGCGGCCGAGTCCGCTACGCCGCAGGCTGGGTCGGGGCTGCTCAGGTTGAGCGTCGGCGGCACCCGCTGGTGGTGGACCGCCAGTGCTGCCACGGCGAGGTTCAGCGCGCCGGCGCCCGCGCCCAGATGCCCCGTGGCGGGCTTGACGCTCGACACCATCGGAGCGCCGTCGGCGCCGCCGAAAACCGCGCGCAGGGCGTGCGCCTCGCTCGCGTCGCCGAGGCGGGTGCCGCTGCCGTGCGCGGC
>JBOGYA010000278.1:0-3945 GCA_050696515.1 Solirubrobacteraceae bacterium | reverse complement strand
TTGCAAAACTGGGAGGGGGCCTTGGGTGAGGGCCTGCCCTCCCCCAACTGAGATGGAGGCGGACATCCTCGCCAAGCACGTACAGCGATTGCTGGAGGCCCGAGCATGAGCACACCAAGGACCACGAGCGCCGCCACCATCGCCGGGGCGGGCACCACTCCCGACAGCGCCGCGACCGCCCCAGCCGCACGCCAAAGAAGCGCGGCGTCGAGCCCCTTCGCCACGATCGAGGAGGCGCTGGAGGAGGTCCGCCAGGGCAAGATGATCGTGGTCTGCGACGACGAGGACCGCGAGAACGAGGGCGACCTCGTGATGGCCGCTCAGTTCGCGACGCCGGAGGCGATCAACTTCATGGCCAAGGAGGCCCGCGGCTGGATCTGCCTGGCGCTCAGCCCGGAGCGCTGCGAGGCGCTCGGGCTGGAGCTGATGACCGCGAAGAACGAGTCCGCGTTGCAGACCCCCTTCACCGTCACGATCGAGGCTCGCCACGGCGTCACCACCGGCGTCTCCGCGCACGACCGCGCGCACACGATGCGAGTCGCGGTCGACCCCGCCTCGGGGCCCGAGGACCTCGTGCAGCCCGGGCACGTCAACCCGCTGAAGGCGAAGGCCGGCGGGGTGCTGGAGCGCACCGGCCACACCGAGGCCTCCGTCGATCTCGCGCGCCTCGCGGGCCTGATCCCCGCGGGGGTGATCTGCGAGATCATGAACGAGGACGGCTCGATGGCGCGCGTGCCCGACCTCGCCGGTTTCTGCGAGCGCCACGCTTTGAAGCTGGTCACGATCGCCGACCTGATCGCCTACCGGCGCCGCAACGACCGGCTCGTGGAACGGGTCGTCACGACGCGCCTGCCGACCGCCTTCGGGGAGTTCGAGGCCGTCGGCTACCGCTCGCTGGTCGACGAGAAGCACCACGTCGCGCTCGTCAAGGGCGAGGTCTCGGGCCACACCGACGTGCTCGTGCGCGTGCACTCGGAGTGTCTCACCGGCGACGTCTTCCACTCGCTGCGCTGCGACTGCGGCGAGCAGCTCGAAGCGGCGCTCGCGATGATCGAGCGCGAGGGGGAGGGCGTGCTGCTGTACCTCTCCCAGGAGGGGCGCGGGATCGGCCTGCTGAACAAGCTGCGCGCCTACCGCCTGCAGGAGGATGGCCTTGACACCGTGGAGGCCAACGAGCGCCTCGGGCTGCCCGCCGACCTGCGCGACTACGGGATCGGCGCGCAGATCCTCTCCGACCTCGGCCTTTCCTCGATCCGCATCCTCACCAACAACCCGAAGAAGATCCGCGGCCTGGAGGGCTACGGGCTGTCGGTCTCCGCGCAGATCCCGATCGAGCAGGCCCCGAACGAGCACAACACGGAGTACCTGCGGACCAAGGCCCGGCGCATGGGCCACACCCTCCACCACCAGGGCCTCAACCTCGACGAGGAGCTGCTGCATTCCGAGCGCGAGCACGACCGCGAGCAGGGGCGCCGCGGGCGCTCAGGCGGTGAGTCTTGAGCGTCCGCGAGCCGGAGCGGGGCGGGCGGTGGCGGTGAGCTTGGTGGAGCGGCTGGCGGGCGGCGGCTCGGGGGCGGCCTTCGCGATCGCCGTTGGGCGCTTCTACGAGGAGCTCGCCGAGCGGCTCGTTCAGGGGGCACAGGCGGCGTTCGCCGAGGCCGGCCACCCCGAGGCCGAGGTCTTCGACGTCCCCGGCGCCTTCGAGCTGCCGCTCGCCGCGCGCTACGCCGCGGACTCCGGACGCTACGCCGGCGTCGCCTGCCTCGGCGCGGTGATCCGCGGCGAGACCAGCCACTACGACTTCGTCTGCGCCGAGTCCGCGCGCGGGATCATGCAGGTGCAGCTCGACACCGGCGTGCCTTGCGCCTTCGGCGTGCTCACCTGCGAGACGCTGAACCAGGCGCTCGCGCGCGCGGGCGGAGGTAAGCGCGACCAGGGCCGCCACGCCGCCGAGGTCGTGCTGCGGATGGCTGAGCTACGCGCTCGGCTGCTTGCGCCGAGCGCCTGAGGTCTAGCTTGCTCGCGCGCCCGGTCGAGGCACGGGCCACGGTAGCTCGGCGCGCCTGCGTTGCCACACTGACCGACCCCGCGGGGGACCCCCTGGGGGTCCCGATTAAAAATCTTCTACACTCCCGTCTCGCCATGGCCAAGGTATGCCACAGCTGCGGCAAGGGCCCCGCGTTCGGCAACAGCCGCAGCCACTCGATGGTCGCCACCAAGCGCCGCTTCGAGCCCAACCTCCAGAAGGTTCGGATTCTCGTCGGCAAGGCGCCGCGGCGCGTGTACGTCTGCACCCGCTGCTTGAAAGCCGGCAAGGTCATTAAGGCGCTCTGACTGGTCCCGGTCCCCGGCGTCCGGGCCGCGCGGGAGCATGTCGCGTAACCTTGGGGTGCGTTCCGCGTAGCTGTACCCACCGGCTGCTCGCGGCGCCCCCGGGCGGACAGGGAAGATGCAGACCGCAGTGACCGACACCAACCTCGTTCGCTTCCGCGCAGCCGTCGGCGGCGCGCTCGCGCACCTGGAGTCCCGCCGCGAGGAGGTCAACGACCTCAACGTCTTCCCCGTCGCCGACGGCGACACCGGCGACAACATGGTGCTCACGCTGCGCGCCGTGCTCGCCGAGCTCGACCGCCTGCAGGGGGACGGCACCCGCACGATCGACGAGATCGGCCGCGAGGAGATCGTGCAGTCCGTCGCCCGCGCCGCGCTGCTCGGCGCGCGCGGCAACTCCGGCGTGATCCTCTCCCAGCTGATCCGCGGCGCCGCCGAGGAGCTCGTCTCCCGCCCCGGCGAGCTGATCGACGCCGCGCTGATCGCCGCCGCCCTCGAGAACGCGGCCGAGCGCGCCTACGCCTCCGTGCGCCACCCCGCGGAGGGCACGATCCTGACCGTCGCGCGCGAGATGGCCCGGCGGCTCGCGGACGACCTGCGGCGCGACTCCGAGAGCGCTCGCGTACCCCCCGACGCCGAACCCGAGGAGCAGGACCGCGCGATCGCCGCGACCCTGGAGCGCGCGGTGGACGCCGGCCAGGAGTCCGTCAAGCGCGGCCCCGAGCTGCTCGCCGCGCTGCGCGACGCCGGGGTGGTGGACGCCGGCGGCTACGGGCTGACGATCCTCTTCGCCGGGGTCGTCGCCGCGCTGCGCGGAGACGCGCCCCCGCCGCTGGACCACTACGCCCCCGCGCGCATCCACCACCCCGAGCACTCCTCCTCCACCTACCGCTACTGCACCAACTTCGCCGTCACCGGCCACGCGCTGCAGCCGGAGCGCTTCGTCGCGCCGCTGGAGGCGCTCGGCGACTCGGTGCTCGTCGTCGGCGACACCGCGACCCTGAAGGTGCACCTCCACACCGACGAGCCCGAGCACGCCACCGCCGTGTTCGCCGGCGCCGGCGAGGTCTCCCACCTCGATGTCGCCGACATGCGCGTTCAGGTGGCCGAGCGCGCGGGGCGGCTGGGCGACGCCGGTGGCAACGGGCATCTGGGTTCCGGCTCACCGATCAACGGCGCGCACGGGCTGGGCGGGGATCCGGCTGGAGGGGCTTCGGGCGCGGCGGCGGTCGGCGCGGGGGCCGCGCGGGCGGTGCGCTGCGGCGCGGTCGCAGTCGTCAGCGGCGAGGGCCTGAAGGCGCTGTTCGCCGAGCTCGGCGTGCACACCCTCGATGGCGGCCCGACCCTCAACCCCTCCACCTACGAGCTGCTCGCCGCGATCCACGAGGTGCCCGCCGAGGAGGTGCTCGTGCTGCCGAGCTCCCCCAACGTCGTGATGGCCGCCGAGCGCGCCGCCGAGCTCTCCGACAAGCAGGTCCTCGTCGTGCCCGCCCTCAGCCAGCAGGCGGGACTGGCCGCCGCGGTCGAGCTGCTGCCGGATCGCCCGCTGGAGCAGAACGCGCAGGCGCTGCGCGAGGCGCTCGCGCGGGTGCGCACCGGCGCTGTCGCCCCCGC
>JBOGYA010000277.1:0-3959 GCA_050696515.1 Solirubrobacteraceae bacterium | reverse complement strand
TGTTCTCACAGGTTCGGGTGGAGCCTCGTGCCTACCAGGTCAGGACCACACGCGTGTCATTCGATCGCCTCGCTACCAAAGCGACACCCATAAGGATCGGCAACTCGATACCGGCATCTTGTAGCAGAGTAATGGCAGCGTTATCCTCCTGCAATAATAGGCTTAGCAAGATGTCTGCGATGCCAACAGTGCGATCTTGCCGACCAGCCAATGCCGCTCCCGACGCGAGAACCTGCCGTGCCTTATAGTGAACCACAGGGGGCCGCTGCTCTCCCCTGATCGTCGATAAGTTCGAACACCTACACCCTCAAGCCACGCGGCCGCAAAGGTCTCGGCGTCAACAATGGCTCCATCTACTGCTGCTTTGGCGTAAGTGTTCAGGAGGGCTGCGGCGGCATCCACGGGTCCCCCTCGTAGAGACGGACGAGGGCGTCGATGGCGGAGATGCCATTCTTGCGGGTGGTGGACAGGTAGCTTCGTAGGTGAGCGAACCGTTCTGCTCCTGCCTCGCTTCTGAAGCATCCCGAAATCTTCCGATGCAGCTTGGTCGGGCGAAGGTCTCGCTCTCCCTGGTTGTTCGTGAACCCGACGGTGAGGTCGTACATGAAGCGCAGGATCGAGCGGCGGTGGGTAGCGAAGGCACTCACGAGGTTGAATGAGCGCCGTTCGAGGTAGTCGCGTTTCCTGAAGGCGGGTTCGGGGTTGGCGGCGACGCCCTCGTTCACCAAGGCGTCGTAGCGAGCGGCGAAGCCGCGTTGAAGGGCCGGGGCGAGCTGTTTGAGGCCGCGCTGGCGTGCCGACTCGCAGGCGGTGTTGATCTCGACCAACAAGGTGGCGAGCCCGACCGCCCAGGCGCTTTGGGTGGCGACCAGCGCGACCTCGGCCAGGTCACGCAACAGGTGCGCCCCGCACAGTCCGTGTTTGGCGCGTTTGAGCTTCCAGTACAACGCCAGGCGGTCGTGGACGACCACCCCGCGGTAGCCGATGAGCACGCCTGCTTCTTTGATGGCCTCGGTTCCCCTGGTCATCGAGGCGTGGATCAAGGTGTAGAGCCCGGTCGAGACCACGTGCATCCAGCAGGTCGCCGTCCCGACCCGGTCCGTGGTCTCGTCGGCGTGGAGGACCGGCAGGCTGCGCAGCAGCACCACCAGGGCCGGCATGAACACGCCCAGGCGACGGCGGGCCTCGGCGTAGATGGAGTCGACGGCACCGCTAGAGATGTCGAGGCCGAACAGGTCGGCCATGGCCTCTGCCACCCGGCGGTTCGGGATGTGCTGGCGGCCAAGGAAGTAGGCCACGATCGCCCGGACCCGGGGCCCGTAGCTGACCGGGGCGCGCACCGCGCCCGGGAACGCGGCGGTGGTCTCGTGGCCACATTGACAGCCATAGGTGTGGGCCCGGTGCTCGGTCACCTCTGGCACCACCTGGGGCAGATCGATCACCTGGCGACGGGAGAACCCCCTGTCGGTCGTTTCGTCGAGTGCCTCCCCGCACGCCTCGCAGCGCTGCGGCCGGTGGTCGACGACCACGTCGGGCTCGGCCGACATCTGAAGGCCCGATCCCTTGGCCCCGCGTTGCTTGCCCCGGCGGCGCTCCGCGCCACTGTCACCGGCCCGCTTCTTTCGCTCTTCGGCCTGGCGCTGGCGCTCGCCAGCAGAGTCTCGCGAGGGCGGTTTGCCAGAGTTCCCCGAGTTCTGCCCGAGACGCCGCTCCAGCTCCGCCAATTTGGACTTGAGCACCTCGTGCTCGGATCGCAGCGCGTCGTGCTCTGCACGCAGGGCGTCGTTCTCTGCACGCAGGGCGTCGTTCTCTGCACGCAGGGCGTCGTTCTCGGCACGAACCCTCTCGTGCTCGATGCGCAGCTCTTCGTATGCAGCGGCGCTGTCTCGATCCCCGTCCGACACAACACACACTCGAGCACACTGGGCCACCCGACGCGAGCATCATCGCGGTGTAAACGCGCTGGTCACGCGCGTTTTTGGAGCTTGTCAGGGGAACGGTCCTCAGACCACGTGAACAGTTAGAGCGCCGGGATAAACCGGCATGGAGGAGGGGATGAAAGAGCCCTACACCGAAGGAGCAGCGATCCACGGTGACCCCGAGTCATGCGTCGTCATCCGCGAGGATGCCGGCGAAGCGTTGACAGGGGCACGTGCAGGCCGGGCTATTGAGCCGCGAAATCAACGCAATCGGGGTGCCCAGGCGGTTAACTACGTCGAAGGCAACATCGGTCGGGGCGCTACTCGCGAGTCCCGGCAGGACCCCGCGCGGTCGGAGAACCATGGCATGTACGGAACCTCCATGCGCGAGAACCGGGAGGTCCCGCTCTCGCCCGCCCCGCTGATCACGGGACGGGCCGCTCAGGGAAGGCCGAGGCCGCAAGCCTGAGATGCACGAGAGCGGGAAGTCTGACAGCCCCGTAGTACCTGCGAAGCCGTCGAACAACGCCGTGCAAGCGGTGGCGGAGATGGTGGAGGAAAGGGGGCTGGCCAAGGGGAACACGGTCAGCGCAACACGTTCCGGACACAGCGCCGGGCAAGGCGTGCCAAACGGGCTCGACCGTGTGCGACAAGCAGCACGAAGGGACAAGGACGCAAAGTTCACGGCGCTGATGCACCACGTCGATCTGAGCAGCCTCTGGAGGGCCTACACGGCGATCAGCCCGAAGGCCTCACCGGGAGTGGACCAGGTGACGTGGAGTGCCTACGGCGAGAACCTCAGGAAGAACCTTGAGGACCTCCTCGCCAGGGTGCACAGCGGCGCCTACCGGGCCAAGCCATCTCGCAGGGCCTACATCCCGAAGGCGGACGGGCGGCTACGGCCGCTCGGCATCGCTTCGCTGGAGGACAAGATCGTCCAGCGGGCCGTCGTCGAGGTGTTGAACGCTATCTACGAGGTGGACTTCCTCGGCTTCTCCTATGGGTTCCGACCAGGACGCGGGCCGCATGACGCGCTCGACGCCCTGACGGTCGGGATCGAGACGAAGAAGGTGAACTGGGTGCTCGATGCTGACATCAGCGACTTTTTCACCAGACTCGATCACGTCTGGCTGAAGAAGTTCCTTGAGCACCGCATAGCGGACAAGCGGGTCCTGCGCCTGATCGACAAGTGGTTGCGAGCAGGCGTTATCGAAGACGGCAAGTGGTCGGCGAGCGACGGGGGAGCACCGCAGGGTGCCTCGGCATCCCCGCTACTCGCCAACGTCTACCTCCACTACGTCTTCGACCGGTGGGTCCGGCAATGGAGGAGTCGGCACGCACGCGGCGACATGATCGTCACGCGCTTCGCCGACGACTTTGTCGTCGGGTTCGAACACGAAGGCGATGCGCAACAGTTCCTGGCCGAGCTCCGCGAGCGGTTCGCGAAGTTCGGACTGGAACTGCATCCCGACAAGACGCGCCTTATCGAGTTCGGGCGGCACGCTGCCCGGATGAGAGCGGCACGTGGCGAGGGCAAACCGGAGACGTTCGATTTCCTCGGCTTCACGCACTACTGCGGGAAGAGGAAGGACGGACAGTTCTGGCTGAAGCGCAAGACCATCGCTAAGCGGATGCGGGCGAAGCTGAAGCTGCTCAACATCGAGCTGAAGCGTCGTCGGCACGAGCCGATACCGGTGCAAGGGCAATGGCTGGGCAGCGTTGTGCGGGGACATCTCGCGTATTACGCCGTGCCCGGCAACACCGACTCGGTGGCGACATTCCGCACCCAAGTGACGAGACTCTGGCTGAAGTGGCTCCGCCGCCGAAGCCAGCGGCATCGACTCAACTGGGTACGGATGGACCGCCACTCGAGCCGGTGGTTACCGCCAGCACGCGTGCAGCATCCATTCCCAGCGCAACGCTTCGCCGTTCGCACCCGAGGCAGGAGCCCAGTGCGGTAATCCTGCACGCTGGGATCTGTGCGGGGGGCCGCTCGCAAGAGCGGTCCCTACCGCAAACCGTCCACGTCTCGGCGGAACC
>JBOGYA010000276.1:0-3973 GCA_050696515.1 Solirubrobacteraceae bacterium | reverse complement strand
CGCAAGCGGCGCGCGCGGGCCGTCGCGCGCCCGCGGCACGAGCCCGTTGGAGCGCTGCACGCCCAACCACCGCCGCTGACGGAGGACCAGCGGCTGGCGCTGGAGGCGATCGAGCAGCGGATGATCGAACCCCCACCAGCCCGCTCTCCCTCGGCCCCACCGGAGGCGCTGCTGCTGCACGGGATCACGGGGTCGGGCAAGACCGAGGTGTACCTGCGCGCCGCGGCGTGCGCGCTGCGGCGGGGCGCAGGCGCGATCGTGCTGGTCCCGGAGATCGCGCTGACGCCGCAGATCGTGGGCCGCTTCGTGGCGCGCTTCGGGGAGACGGTGGCGGTGCTGCACTCACGCCTGACCGAGGCGCAGCGCCGCGAGGAGTGGCGGCGGCTGCGGGTGGGGGAGGCGCGCGTGTGCGTGGGCCCCCGATCGGCGGTGTTCGCGCCGATCGAGGGCCTGGGGCTGATCGTGGTCGACGAGGAGCACGACTCCTCCTACAAGCACGAAGGCGACCCCCGCTACGACGCCCGCGACGTCGCGGGCAGGCGCGCTGCGCAGCAGGGCGCGCTGCTGCTGGTGGGCAGCGCGACCCCGCGCCCGGAGAGCCGCCATGGGCTGCGGCGGCTGAGCCTTCCGCGCCTGGTGGACGGCCGCCCGCTGCCGCCGGTGGAGGTGCTGGACATGTGCGAGCACGGCCACGGCCTGCACCCGCAGACGGCGCAGGCGCTGGCCGAGGTGCGCCGGGCGGGCGGGAAGGCGATCCTGCTGCTGAACCGCAGGGGTTGGTCGAACTTCCTCTCCTGCCGCTCCTGCGGGAGGGTGTGGAGCTGCCCGCAGTGCGACGTGGCGCTCGTGCTGCACCGCGCGGAAGGCCGGGTGAGGTGCCACCACTGCGGGCACGCACAGCGCGCGCCGGCGCGCTGCGAGTGCGGCTCGACGGCGGTGGCGCGCCACGGCGCGGGCACCGAGCGCCTGCAGCACGACCTCCAGGCGGCGCTCGGGGATGGGCAGCGCTTCCCGATCTTCCGGCTGGACGCGGACACGATCGGCGACCCCGCCGGGGTCGGCGCGCTCCTGCGCAGCTTTGGGGCCGCCCCCGCGGGGGTGCTGATCGGCACGCAGATGGTGGCCAAGGGCCACGACTTCCCGGATGTGACGCTGGGCGTGGTGCTGGACGCCGACGCGACGCTGCGCTTCCCGGACTTCCGCGCGGAGGAGCGGACGTTCGCGCTGATCGCCCAACTCGCCGGCCGGGTGGGGCGCGGCGCGGAGGGGGGGGTACTGGTGCAGACGATCGCCCCCCACGCCCGCGCGATCGTGCACGCGGCGGCGCACGACAGCGAGGGCTTCCTGGCGGGCGAGCTGGAGCGCCGCGCGGCGCTGCGCTACCCGCCGTTCGCGCACCTGATCCGAGTGGTGTGCGCGGCCCCGGAGGCGGCGCGCGCGCAGGCGGCGGCGAGCGCGGTGCGAGAGCATCTCGATGCGTCGCTGTCGGATTCTCACGACGCGTCCAGGGCGGCCGTCCTGGGTCCCGCGGCGCTGTTTCGCCTGCGTGGGAGGGAGCGGCGCGTGCTGGTGGTGAAGGCGGGGGACCGTCCGGCGGCGGTGAGCAGCGTGGGGGCGGCGGTGCAGCGCGCGGCGCGCGCGCGCGAGCACGGAGGGGTCAACTTCAGCGTGGACGTGGACCCTCAATAGAATTGACGTGTGAGCACTAGTACCGAGAGCCCCACCGCGCTCGAGCGGGAGCCCGCCGGAGAACCGGAGGAGCTCGAGCGCGAGCACGAGGAGCTCGACGAGGAGACTCGCGCGCGCCAGGAGGCGGCGCTGCGCCAGGTGCGCAAGCTGGGAGACCCGGTGCTGCGCGCGAGCGCTGTGGCGGTGGAGCGCTTCGACGAGAGCCTGCGCGCGGAGGTGCGGCAGATGGGGGAGCTGATGCAGGACGCGCTCGGCGTGGGACTGGCGGCGACGCAGATCGGGGTGCTGCACCGGGTGCTGGTGTACAAGGCATACCAGGACGACCCGGTCACGGCGCTCGTGAACCCGGTGCTGGAGTGGGCAAGCGAGGAGCGCGAGTCCGCGCAAGAGGGCTGCTTGAGCCTCCCGGGGGTGCACGTCGAGGTGGATCGCGCGGTGCGAGTGCGGGTGCGCGCGCGCGACCCCTACGGCGAGGAGCTGGTGGTGGAGAGGGAGGGCCTTCCCGCGCGGGTGATCCAGCACGAGCTCGACCACCTGGAGGGTGTGCTGATCCTGGACCGGATCCCGCGGGAGGCGCGCAAGGAGGCGATGCGCGCGCTGCGCGAGGCGCGGGAAGGGAGGGGGGACCGGGAGCCAACCTCCACGGCGGACTCGAGCGGCCCCCGGGGGGACGCGAGCCAGGCGTCTGAGGACGTCGCGGGCGCGGCTCCGGCTTAGCGCTTTGCGCACGGTTTTCCTCGGCACCTCTGACTTCGCGGCGGCCGTGTTGGAGCGCCTGGCGCAGAGCGCGCACCGCCCGCGGCTTGTGCTCACACGCCCCGACCGCCCGCGGGGCCGCGGCCGCAGGGTGGCGCCCCCGCCGGTGGCGCGAGCGGCGGGGGAGGTGGGCATCGCGGTGGAGCAGCCGGAGCGCGTCAACGACCCCGAGGTGTGCGCGCTGATCGAGCAGGCGACGGATGGTGGGCGGGGCGAGCACTGGTGGGAGGTGGTGCTGGTGGTGTGCGCCTTCGGGGCGTTGCTCAAGGAGCCGCTGCTGTCGGCGTACCCGCTGCTGAACGTGCACCCCTCGCTGCTGCCGCGCTGGCGCGGAGCGGCGCCGATCGAGCGGGCGATCATGGCGGGAGACGCGCGGACGGGCGTGTCGATCATGCGCCTGACGGAGGGCCTCGACAGCGGGCCCGTGTGCGCGGCGGCTACCGAGGAGATCGGCCCTGGGGACACCTACGGGTCGCTCGCGGAGCGCCTGCGGCGGGTGGGCGGCGAGCTGCTGGTGGGGGTGTTGGACGGTTGGGAGCGGGGGCAGCTGCCGCGGTTCGCCGAGCAGCCCGAGGAGGGTGTGACCTACGCGGAGAAGCTCGCCGCGGAGGACCGCCTGCTCGACCCGGCGCGCACCGCGGTGGAGCTGGAGCGCCAGGTGCGCGCGCTGCGCCCGCACATCGGCGCGCGCGTGGCCCGCGACGGTGGAGCGCTGCTCGGGGTGCTGCGGGCACGGGCGGTCGCGGAGACCCACCCGATGGGAGCGCTGCTCTCGATCGGCGACCCGCCCACCCGCTTGTTGTACGGAACGAGCGAGGGGGCGCTCGAGCTGCTGGAGGTCCAGCCGCCGGGGGGCCGCCCGATGGACGCCGCTGCCTACCTGCGCGGCCATGGGCTGCCGGGAGCCTGAGCGAGCCGATGGCAAGGCGCGGGGGGACGCCCTCCGAAGACGGGCCACCCGCCGGCCCGGGAGCTCGGCGGCGGACGCCCGCCGGCGTGGCCCCTGCGCGTGCCTGCGCGTACGCGGTGCTGCGGCGTGTGTTCGAGCGGGGCGCCTACGCGGACCTCGCGCTGCGCTCGGAGGCGCGTGACCTCGACGCGCGCGACCGGGCACTGGCGATGCGGCTCGCCTACGGGGCGGTGCAGCGCCGGGGCACGCTCGACCACCTGATCGAACGGCTCGCGGAGCGGCCGGCGGGCCGGCTCGACGCGCCGCTGGTGGCGGCCCTGCGGCTGGGGCTGTACGAGCTGCTGTACCTGGGAGGCGCGCCGGACCACGCGGTGGTGGCGGATGCGGTGGAGCTCGCCAAGGCCGGGCGCGGCGGCCACGGCCTGGTCAACGCGGTGCTGCGCCGCGCGACGCGCGAGGGCGCGGCGTTGGTGGAGGGGCTCGATGACTCCACCCCGGAGGCCGCCGCGATTAAGCACTCCCACCCGCAGTGGATCGCGGAGCTCTGGTGGGAGGAGCTGGGGGCGGAGCAGGCGCGGGCGCTGCTGGCGTACGACAACGAACCGGGGGAGGTGGCGC
>JBOGYA010000275.1:0-3979 GCA_050696515.1 Solirubrobacteraceae bacterium | reverse complement strand
CTCCAGCGCCCCGCCGTCGAGCGGCTCGAGCGAGACGTCGGTGAGCGTGAGGAAGTCGCGCTCGGAGGCGTTGAGCACGTCGGAGACGCGGCTGCGGTAGCCGTCGCGGGCGAGCGTGATGAGGCCTTCGATGCGGTGGCGGGGGGTCTCGATGCGGATGCGCTCCTGGCGGTGGTCCATGGGCACCTCTTCGGGGAGCGCCCCGGCGGAGGGGGTGTCGGTCATGCGGCTCATTATCGACCCTCGTCCGGTGGTGTATCCGTTTGAAGGGATATACCACCAACTGGATCTGTGGAACAGCAACCAGATGGCTGGGATGAGAGGTCCAGTAGCCCAGTATAGGTCCGCTCAAAAGCACAATCGACCAACCGCGCTACGGGGTCCCGGCCAACTGAATGCCATGAAGGAGGGCCTCCGTGGCGGCAGTCTCCGGCACCACCCCTCCTCCCCGCGTGCGCGCAGCAGGCCGGTCGAGTAAACGGACGTTACGGCCCCGGGCCGGGGGACTCAGGTGATGCGCTCGCGCACCCGCGCGGGCAGGCCGGCGCGCGCAACGGGCGCGACGGGGCCGCCCATGTCCTCGGGACGGTTGCGCTCCTCGCGCACGATGTAGAGGGGGCGGTGCTTGACCTCGTCGTAGATGCGCCCGACGTACTCGCCGATCACGCCGAGGGCGATCAGCTGGATCCCGCCGAGCAGCAGGATCGCGATCGTGAGCGAGCCGAAGCCGGGGAGGTAGGAGCCCGCGAAGTGCAGCCCGATCACGACGGGGATCGCGACGAAGGCGAGGCCCGCGGAGAGCAGCCCGACGTAGGTGGCGAGCTGCAACGGCACGTGCGAGAAGGAGGCGATCGCGTCGAGCGAGAAGCGGAGCATCTTGCGCAGCGTGTACTTGGTCTCGCCGGCGTGGCGGGCGTCGCGCTCGTAGGGGACGGCGGTTTGCGTGAAGCCGACCCACACCGTCATGCCGCGCAGGAAGCGCGAGCGCTCAGTCATCGTCAGCAGCGCGTCGAGCGCGCGGCGGTCGAGCAGGCGGAAGTCGCCGGAGTTGGGCTCGAGGTCGACTTGGGCGAGCTTGTCGAAGAGCTTGTAGAACCACGAGGCGGTGGCGAGCTTGAAGGCGGTCTCGCCTTCGCGCTGCTGGCGCACGGCGTACACCACGTCGGCGCCGGTCTCCCAGCGGGCGACCATCGTGGGGATCAGCTCGGGGGGATCCTGCAGATCGGCGTCGATCATCGCTACGACGTCCCCCACCGCGTGCTCCAGGCCGGCGGTGAGCGCGGCCTGGTGCCCAAAGTTGCGGGAGAGGTGCACCACTCTCACCCGCGGGTCCTCGGCGGCCATGCGGTCGAGCAGCTCAGGGGTGGCGTCGGTGGAGCCGTCGTCGACGAGCACGAGCTCGAAGGTGTAGTCGGCGACGGCGGCGCAGGCGCGGCGCACGAAGCGCTCGACCAGCTCTTGCTCGTTGTAGACGGGGGCGACGACGCTGAGGAGGGTGGGGGAGCGGGGGGAGGAGTCGGGCATGGCGCCTTGCAAAGATGGTTAAGTAGCAGGCGTGCAAAGAGTAGAGGACGCGCCTAAGGCCCGGCTCAAAGCGCCGATCGTGGCGCAGTTCGTGAAGTTCGGGATCGTGGGGGTCTCGAACACGCTGCTGAGCCTCGCGGCGTACGTGGTGCTACTGAAGGTGCTCGGGGTGTGGTACCTGGCGGCGTCGGCGGTCGGCTTCGCGGTGGGGACCGTCAACGGCTTCATGTGGAACCGCAAATGGACGTTCCGCGGGCACGTCGGAGACGCGCTGACGCCGGTCAGGTGGGGGATCGTGCAGACCTGCGGGCTGGGCGTCAACGAGGGCCTGCTGTACGTGTTCGTCCACGACGCGCACCTGGACAAGCTCCTCGCCCAGGTGTGCGCGACCGCCATCGTCACGGTCACCACGTTCACCGTCAACCGCGCGTGGACCTTCCGGATGCACCCCGCCGCGGACTCGGCTGTGTAGAGCGTGGCTCACTGCGCGGGGGTGGCTATCGCCCAGGCGTGCGCGCGAGAGGGCTTTTTCTAGGGATCGTCCGCGCAGGTGAGTGCCCCAACGAGGCGGGTGGGGGCGGGGCCTCCTACCCCGCCGCCGCGGTGGGCGTCCCTCCCGCGCTCGCCTCGCGGCACGGCACCGCGCCTAGCGCAGCACGGCCAGCAGCGAGAGGCCGGCGGGGATGTGCCCGCCGCGCCCGATCAGGGCGGCCTCAAGGTTGAGCGGCTGCTGCAGCAGCCAGTTCAGCGGGGCGGGAGGCACCCACAGGTCGAGGCTCGATTCGGTCGCCCGCGTGTGCAGCCGGTCCAGTGCGCGCAGCGCGATCGCTACGGGCAGCAGCAGGAAGTTGAAGTGGGTGGAGCGCGGGCACTCCCACCCGGCCTCCTGCGCGGCCTGCTGGAGGGTGGCGCGGGAGTAGCGGCGGTGGTGGTGGTTGATCTCGTCGTGGCCTGACCACAGCCATTGGTAGGCGGGCACCGTCACGAGCAACGCCCCGCCGGGTGCCAGGACGCGCCGCAGCTCGCGCAGCGCGCCGCGGTCGTCCTGCAGGTGCTCGATCACGTCGAGGCAGACCGCGAGGTCGAAGGAGTCGGCGGGGAAGGGCATCTCCATCACCGAGCCCTCCACGACCTCGCCCACGTGCCGGCCACGGGCGAGCTCGGCGGAGGTCTCCGACAGCTCCACGCCCGTGACCTCGCCGTGGCGCGCGAGGTCCACCATGTTGCGCCCGCTCCCGCACCCCGCGTCGAGGATACGCGCGCGGGGGGGAAGCCCGAGGCGGTCGATCGTCCGCTCGAGCACTTGGCGGCGCCCGCGGTACCACCAGTGGCGATCCTCCACCCGGTGGGTTTGCAGCTCGAACTCGAGGTTCACCGGAAGCATCTTCCCGAAAAACCCCCCCTGCGCGCGGTGCGGCTGTGATCCGGCTAGAAAAAAAGAGGGTCTGGCTGGTTGAAGAAGTCGCCCTGGGGTGCCGGCCTGCCGGTGCCGCCCTTGCTGGAGAACGGGGAGCTCGGCTTGCGGCCGTTGGCTGGCTGCGCCACCCTCTGGGCACGCCTTGACAAAAAACTTGGCATGCCATAAAATAAGTTTCGTGGCAACGCGAGAGCACATAGCGAGGTCCCCGGCGGTGGAGGACTACTGCAAGGCGATCTTCACGCTGGAGTCCCGCGGCGAGGAGCCGGTCTCCACGAACGCGCTCGCCGAGCGCCTGGAGATCACGCCGGGCTCGGTGTCGGCGATGCTGCGCAAGCTGGAGGATCTCGAGCTGGTCACACACCTCCCCTACCGTGGAGTGCGGCTCACGGAGCGGGGCCGCAGGGTGGCGCTCGAGGTGATTCGCCACCACCGGCTGCTGGAGCTGTTCCTCGCGGAGACCCTCGAGATGCCGTGGGACCGGGTGCACGCGGAGGCGGAGGTGCTCGAGCACGTGCTCTCCGAGGAGCTCGAGCAGCTGATCGCAGCGAAGCTCGGCGACCCCACGCTCGACCCCCACGGCGACCCGATCCCGACCGCGGACCTGCAACTGAGCGAACACGAGACCCGCAGCCTCGAGAGCCTGCACGAGGGTCAGGGCGGGGTGTTCGTGCGCGTGTCGGACTCCGACCCAGAGATGCTCAGGTACCTCTCACAGCGCGGCATCTCCCCCGGCGACCGCTTCGAGGTGCGCGACCGCCAGCCCTTCGGGGGGCCGCTGTTCGTGAGCTTCGGCGGGCGCGAGCACCCGATCGGCGGCCAGCTCGCCCGCGCGATGCGCGTGGAGCTCGACCGCGACCGCGAGGGGACCACGGCGTAATGCGCGGGTGTGCCCCTCACGCGGATCGGCGGGGTAGGATGCCCCGCCCCCACCGCCTGTGGGCGCAACTCACTCGCGCGGACGATCCCCCGGCCAACTCCCTCTGGTCTGCCGCGGCCTCTGGGATCGGCCACTTGGCGGTGGCGCGGTGAGCGCCC
>JBOGYA010000274.1:0-4020 GCA_050696515.1 Solirubrobacteraceae bacterium | reverse complement strand
GCGTGCTCGGGCGGCGTTCCAGCCGCTTCTCCAGGAAGTACCCCGCGAGCGCGGGCGGAGCGACGGCGAGCGCTGCCATCGCCAGGGTACGGCCATTCAGTTCACGGAGCGCTCCCGCCAGCTCGCCACGGAGGGCGATCAACAGCGCGGCAGCGGTGCCAGCGTGCAGCGCCACCTCCAGAGAGTTGCGCAGCTCTGCATCGATCTGCGCCTCGGACCAGCCCTCCAGGCGGGGGAGCAGCGCGATGTGCGCCGAGGAGGAGACCGGCAGCACCTCGGTGGGGCCCTGCACCAAGCCGAGGACGATCGCGTGGCGCAGGGAGAGCTTAGGGCCTGATAGGCCCTTAGGCGGCATCCGGATCGACGGCGCGTCGACGGCGACGGACGATCGCGTAGACGATGCCGGCGAGAATCGCCGCGAGCAGTGCGTAGTCCACGTACTCAAAGCCCTTGCGCACACTCGTCCAGTCGTTTCCCAGTGCGTGTCCCGCGAGTGCGAGCGCGAGCACCCATGGGATCGAGCCGATCACCGTCAGCACCGTGAAACGTGCCAGCGGCATCTTTGCGACGCCGGCGGGCAGCGACACAAACGCACGGACGAGCGGGATGACCCGGCCAAACAGGACAGCGGGTTCTCCGTAGCGCGCAAACCAGCGGTCGGCGCGCTCGATCTGTGCGGGGCCCATGTGGACCAGGTGGCCGTGGCGTTCCATCAGCTCCAGGCGGCCGCCGCGACCGATCGCGTACGCGACCCACGAGCCGACCAGCGTGCCCCCCAGGCCCGCCAGCACGATGCCGGTCATCGTCAGGTGGTGGTGCGCCCCCGAGCTCCCTGGGTCGGCGACGGCGAAGCCCGCGAACAGCATCACCACCTCCGAGGGGACCGGGATGCAGGCCGAGCCGAGCGCCATCAGCAAGAACACCGCCGGCAGGCCCCCGTCGCGGACGAAGTGCCAGGTGGCGGTGACGATCGATTCGGTGACCGAGGCGAGCACGAGCATGAGCGCGTCAACGATACTCGGCGGGTGGGGGTGGCGGTACGGTCTCCCGATGCGCGTTTGGATCGACCTCACCAACAGCCCCCACGTGCTCGTGATGCGGCCCGTGATCGAGGCGCTGGAGCGCGACGGCCACGAGGTGCGCGTGACCGCGCGCGACTTCGCCCAGACCCTCGGGCTGCTGCGCCGCTTTGAGATCCCCCACACCGCGATCGGCCGCCACCGCGGCGAGCGGCTCGCCGCGAAGGCCGGGGGCCTCGCGCTGCGCTCCGCGGCGCTCGCGCGATGGGCGCTGGGCGACGCACGAAGACTGGGAGCCCACCCCCACCCAGCCCGTTCCTCCCGAGCCCGGCCCCGCCGGCGCTTCGATATCGCACTCGGCCACGGCTCCAACGACGTCAGCATCGCCGCCGCCGCGCTGCGGATCCCCAGCGCAACGATGTTCGACTACGAGTGGGCCGCGGTGCAGCACCACGTCAACTGTCGCCTCGCCCGCGCGGTGGTCGTACCCGACGCGATCCCGTCCGAGCGCCTGGACCGCTACGGCGCGCGCGGGAAGGTGCGCGCCTACGAGGGGCTCAAGGAGGAGTACTACCTCGCCGACTTCCAGGCCGACCCCGCGATCCTCGCGCAGCTCGGGCTCGACCCGGCGCGGCCGATCGTCGTGGTGCGCACTCCGCCCGAGGTCTCGCTCTACCACCGTTTCGAGAACGACCTGTTCGCACGGGTGCTCGAGCGCCTGCGCGACGCCGCGGGCGGCGGGGAGCAGGTGCAGTCCGTGGTGCTGCCCCGCACCGAGGCCCAGCGGACGGAGCTGGGCTCCATCCACGGCTTCGTCGTGCCCGAGCAGGCGATCGACGCGCAGTCGCTGATCGCCTACGCCGACCTCGTGGTCTCCGCCGGCGGCACGATGAACCGCGAGGCTGTGGCGCTCGGCGTTCCTGTCTACACCACCTTCGAAGGCCGCCTCGGCGCGGTCGACGAGCAATTGATTCAAGCGGGCCGCTTGCGCAAGCTGCACGACCCCGCGCAAATCGATCTCAAGAAGAGACCTCCCGACTCGGTGCCGGCGGGCGGGCGGGTTCGCCGCGACCCGCGCGTGCTCGTGGACCTGCTGCTCTCACCGCTACGCGATTGACTCAATACCGGTACCCCCGCCGCCGCTCCCAGCGCTCGAGCGCCAGCCGGCAGAGGCGGTCCACGAGCTCCGGGTAGGCAACCCCGGAGGCCTCGATCAGCTTGGCGTAAACGCTCGTGGAGGTGAAGCCCGGCATCGTGTTCAGCTCGTTCACCAGCACTCGCTCACCCTCCACGAAGAAGTCCACGCGCGCGAGGCCCTCGCAGCCGGTGTAGGCGAACACCTCGAGCGCCAGCTCCTGCACACGTGCGCGCGACGCGGCCGATACGCGGGCGGGCACCACCAGCTCCATCCCCCCCGCCTCGTACTTCGCCGTGTAGTCGTACCACTCCCCCGCGAGCACGATCTCCCCCGGCTCGGACGCGAACTCGGGGCCGAGCACCGCGCACTCGACCTCGATCCCGCACGCCATCCCCTCCACGATCGCGAGCTCGTCGTGCACGAAGGCCCGATCCAGCGCCTCCCCCAGCTGGGTGGCCTCCGAGACCTTGACGATGCCAACCGAGGAGCCCAGGTGGGCGGGCTTGACAAACACCGGAAGGCCCAAATCGGCGATTGCTCCGAGCACCTCCGCCGGCGCGCGGCGCCAGCGCTCCGCACGTACTCCAACATGGTCCACCTGGGGTACACCCACGGCGGACAGCAGCTCTTTGAAGAGCACCTTGTCCATGCACACCGCCGAGGCCGCCACGCCCGCGCCGACGTAGGCCACGTTGAGCGTCTCCAGCACTCCCTGCACGGTGCCGTCCTCCCCGAAGGGGCCGTGGAGCACGGGGAAGGCGACGTCCGCGCCGAGCAGCCCCTCCCCCGGGCGTAGGCTCAGCCGCTCCTCCGCGCAGCGCCACGCGCCGTCGCGGCCGATCTCCACCCAGCGCACCTCGTGACCCGCCCGCTCCAAGCCCTCGCGCACGGCGCGGCCGGACGCCAGCGACACCTCGTGCTCGGAGGAGCGCCCGCCCGCGAGCAGCGCCACGGTGAGCGTTCCAGCGGCGGCGGGCGGGCGCGAGGCGTCCTCCGTGTGGCGCGGCGCAGCGGAGCTCATGGGGTGGCGCCCGCTGTGGGCGGGGCCGGCGAGGCGGGAGTAGTGCTCGGCGTGGTCGTGGTCGTCGTGGTGGTGGAGGGCGTGGTTTCCGTGCTGGGCGGCACGCCTACCGTGAGCGTGATCGTGGCCCCGCGCTTGGCTTTGCCCCCGCCGGCGGGGGTCTGGTGCAGCACGAGCCCGACTTCGGCTTCGTTGGTGACAACGCGCGTGGTCGACTTCGCGACGAAGCCCGCGCCGACCAGTTCGCCTTCGGCGCGTTCCTTCTTTTTACCGACCACGCGGGGCACCGTGACCTTCTGCGGCGCCTTGGCCACCACGAGGCTCACCGCTTCGCCGGTGGGCACCGAGCTACCCGCGGCGGGGGACTGCGAGAGCACGGTGCCCGCGGCCTGACTCGGTTCTTCCTGCTTGGTGACGGCGCCCGCGTGCAGGCCCGCGGCCCGCAGCGAGGCCCGTGCTTCGGCTTCGCTCTGGCCGATCACTTCAGGCACGCTCACCCGCGGGGGGCCGCTCGAGACGATCACGGTCACCGGGCTGCCCGCCAGCACTTCTACGCCTTGGGAGGGTTCGGTGGCGATCACCATGCCCACCGGCACGGTCGCGGAGGAGCGGCTCTGCGAGGTGGGTTTGAGACCGGCTTGCGTGAGCTTGCGCACAGCCTGCGCGCTCGTCGTGCCTCTCACGTCAGGCACTCCCACGCTGCCGGGGCCGGTGGAGACGGTGATGACCACGCGAGTGCCCCGCTGCACCACGCTGCCCGCGGGCCGGCTCTGGCTGATCACGAAGCCCACGGCGACTTTCGTGCTCGCGGCCTGCAGGGGGTCTGGTGTGAGGCCTTGCGC
>JBOGYA010000273.1:0-4021 GCA_050696515.1 Solirubrobacteraceae bacterium | reverse complement strand
CGATCCACGGCGCGAGCGTCCCGCGGTCCTTCCACAGGCTCAGCATGTTCAGGCCGATCACCGCCTTCGACTCGGAGATCTGCTTGACCATGTTGAAGCGCGGCATCCGCAGCAGGGTGCCCACCCCGGAGACGAGGTTGCGCTTCTCGCCGGACACCGCCGCCGAGGCGCCGAACGCGACCAGGCGCCCGCCCGCGCGCAGCTGGCCGTAGCTGCGCCGCAGGCTCTTCCCGCCGACCGCGTCCATGATCAGGTCGAACTTCGGCAGGCCCCGCTCCCACCCGTCCTTGGTGTAGTCGAGCGGGTGATCCACGCCGAGCTCGGCGATCCGCGCGTGCTTGGCGGGCGAGGCCGTGCCGTACACCTCGGCGCCCACGTGCTTCGCGAGCTGCGTCGCCGCGATCCCCACGCCGCCGCCCGCCGAGTGGACCAGCACCCGCTCGCCCCGCTGCAGGTTGCCATAACCGATCAGCCCCGCCCACGCCGTCGCGTAGTTGACGGGGATCGCCGCGCCCTGCTCGAAGGTCAGCTCGTCGGGGAGCGCCACCACGTCGTCCGCGGGCACCACCACCTGCGAGGCGTAGCCGCCGAATTTCGTGCCCGCCAGCACGCGCTGGCCGGGGCTGAGCGGGCGGGCGGGGCTCGACGCCTCCTCCCCCAGCTCGAGGATCGTGCCCGCCACCTCGTAGCCGATCACGCACGGTGGCTTCGGCGCGTCCGGGTAGATGCCGATGCGCGCCATCACGTCCGCGAAGTTGATGCCCGCCGCGGCCACGTCGATCCGCACCTGGCCCTTGCCGAGAGGCGGATCGGGCCGCTCGCGCACCCTCAGCACCTCCGGCCCACCGTGCTTTGAGATCTCGACAACCCGCATTCGCGCCAGACTATCCGAAACTGGGGCCTATCGCCGATAGGCCAGCGGTCCAGCACCACACCCCCCGTCGCGAGGCACGGAGGCCTCGCGCTCACGACCATGGATGCCCCACGCCCCACGTGGATGATCTCAAGGAAAACCTACGGCATCCCCACTGCTCGGGGCCTCGGCCCGGGCGCCCGGCTGCGCCACCCTCGACAGGTGAAGAGAGGCCCGGCTCGCCGGCCTTTGGCCGACTGCGCCACCCTCATGCGGCCTCCAGCCGGTGCTCCCCTCTACCCAGGCGGAATCCCGAGGTACGGCAGCGCGAAGGCCATGATCTGGCCGAACGCGGGGGCGGCGACGGTGCCGCCGAAGATCGAGCCGGTCTGCGGTTCGTCCACGATCACCGCGCACAGCAGCTTCGGGTCGGTTGCCGGGGCGAAGCCCATGAAGGAGGCCACGTAGGCGGTTTCGGAGTATTCGCCCGTCGCCGGGTCGATCTTGCTGGCCGTGCCCGTCTTGCCCGCCAGCTGGTAGCCCGGGACCGACACCTCACTGGCGGTGCCTCCCGGGGCGAGCACCCCGCGCAGCATTGCGCGCACCTGCGCAGCCGTGCTCGCGGAGATCACACGGTGCCCCGCCGGCAGCCGCACCCGGCGGCCGTCGATCGCGCGCACGATGTGCGGTGCTCGCAGGACGCCGCCGTTGGCGATCGCCGCGTACGCCGTGGCCATCTGGATCGGGGTCACCGACTCCCCCTGGCCGATCGGTAGGTTGCCCATCGAGGAGCCCGAGTACTGGCTCAGCTTCAGTACCTGCCCGATTTCCTCGCCCGGCAGGTCGACCCCCGTGGGGGCTCCGAAGCCGAAGCGGTGCACCCATTCGTTGAAGCGGGGCGCGGTCTGGAGCTCTCCGATCTTGATCGCCCCCACGTTGCTCGAGCGCGCGAGGATCTGCGCGGTGCTCAGCATCTCTTCGCCGTGTTCCTCCGCGTCGTGGATCGTGCGATCCGCCACCCGGATCTGGCCGGGGACGAAGAATTCGGTGCTCGGCGTGATCCTGCCTTCCTGCAGCGCCCCCGACACCGTGAACGCCTTGAACGTCGAGCCCGGTTCGTAGTTGAAGCTCACCGCGCGGTTCTCGAGCGCCGCTTGCAGCGCCGCCGGCGAGGAGGGGCGAGCTTGCAGGTTCAGCTGCGGCCAGTTCGCCATCGCCAGGATCGACCCCGTGCCCGGTTCCATCACGATCGCCGTCGCGTCCTTCGGGTGGAACACCCGCCCCACCGCGCTCAGCACCGCTTCGCTGCGCTGTTGTATGTTCGCGTCCAGCGTCAGCTGCAGCCGCGCGCCCGGCGCCTCGCGGTGGACATCGGCGATCGAGATCGGCTGGCCTTTGGCGTCGCTCACCACCCGCCGCTCGCCCGCCTGCCCGCGCAGGATCGCGTCGTCCGCGTACTCCACACCGGTCAAGCCGCCGTCTTCGCTGGCGCTCGGGCCCGTGCCCACCATCCCCAACACCTGCGCCGCCAACGCGCCCCTGGGGTACACGCGGTGCATCACCGGCGTGCCCGTCACTCCGGGGATGTTCAGCGCCAGCACCGCCTTCGCCCGCGCCGCCGGGAGTGCCCGCGCGAGGTACACGAAGCCGCTGTGCCCGCTCAACTCGGTGAGCACCTGCGCCTGCGGGCGCCCGAGCAGCGGCGCCAGGCGCTCCGCGGCTTCGAGCGGATCCGGTTCCTTGACCAGCAGGTAGGGGGTGGCGGAGATGTCCTCCGCCGGCTCGGAGATCGCGAGCACCGTTCCATCGCGATCGGTGATCGTGCCCCGCTGGGCCGGCACCGTTTCGTCGGTCACCTGCTGCGTGTGCGCCACTCTCCGCAGCGCCGCGCTGTGCAGCACCCCGAGGTACATGGTGCGCACCGCGGCCGCCACGAGCAGCAGCAGGAAAGCCGCGAACAACCACCCGATGCGGCTCTGCGCGCTCGCCACCGCGCCGCTATCCCCCCGGGGTGGCCTGAGTCCCACCCACCCCACCGCCCGCACCTGCTTCGGTCCCAGTTACCGAGCCGGGGCTCGTTTCCGTCCCGGCGGCGGGGTTGAGGCTCGTTTCCGTGCCAGCTGTGGTGGTGGCGCCGGCGCCGGTGGCCTGAGGCTGTATCGGTTTGGCGAGCGCCGCCACAGCCAGGCGCACGTCGAGCGGGCCCCGAAGCGTGTCGAAGTGCAGCGCCCCCGGCGGAGCCAACACCATGCCCTCGGCGGCCGCGAGCCGTTCGACCCGTTCGCCAGAGGCGAGCCCGGAGTCTTCGCTCGCGAGCGTGGAGTTCTCCTGCTGCAGCAGCGCCGCGTGCTCGAGCGCGCGACCGACGCCGACGTTCAGCTTCACCACCCACAGCTGCGCCGCCACGATCCCGATCAGCGCGAACGCGACCACGCCGATCCACGCGCGCGCGGGCGGGTTCCAGATCAGCCGGTCCAGGAGACGGCCGGGCAAGCGCCGGGTGGTGCGCGCGGGCAGCGCGACCGGGCCGGCCCGGCCGGCGGGGCCTGAAGGACCTGAGATCCGCCGCGGCCGGGGCGCCGGTCGAAGCGGTTTGGCGGGGCGGCGAGGAACCGGATGCCCACCCACCCGGGGGCGGCGAGGGCGGACGGCGGGGGCCGGCACGGTGGCAGCCGCGGGCGGTGGGGTCATGCCGCGCCCCCGGGCTCCTCGCTCAGCTTCCTGGCCGCGCGCAGCCGCGCGGAGGAGGCGCGCGGGTTGTGCGCGAGCTCGCCCGTGGAGGGCACGATCGCTCGGCGCGTCAAGAGCGCCGCCTGCGGCTCGCGCCCGCACGCGCACACGGGCAGGTCCGGCGGGCAGATGCAGCCGCGGGCGCGCTCGGCGAGGAAGCGCTTCACACGCCGGTCCTCCAGGGAGTGAAAGGAGATTCCGGCGAGCACCCCGCCCTCGCGCAGGAGCTCCCACGCGAGCGGCAGCGCGCGGTCGAGCTGGCCGAGCTCGTCGTTGACGGCGATCCGCAGCGCTTGGAAGACCCGCTTGGCGGGGTGCCCCCCGGCGAAGCGCGCGGGGACGGGAATCGCCGCGGCGATGACCTCCACGAGCTCTTGCGTGGTCTCGATCGGCGCCCGCTCGCGGCGGCGCACGATCGCGCGGGCGATCGCCCCCGCG
>JBOGYA010000272.1:0-4022 GCA_050696515.1 Solirubrobacteraceae bacterium | reverse complement strand
GTCTGCCGGAGTGTGTGGCGCCCCTCGGGCACGGAGAGGAAGTCTTCGACGTCCCCGAGCGCCAAGCGCCCGCTGTCGCTGGCCTCGCTGATCTGCTCGAGCGTGTACCCGCGCTCGCGCAGGCGCGCCACGATCCCCACCTGCCGCGCCGCGGCCGCGCTCCAGCCCCCGTTGTACTGGGGGATCAGCCCATCTTTGACCCAGCGCCTGACCGTCCCCGGCGAGATGCCCGCGCGGGCGGCGACCTGCGCCAGGGTCAGCCCGCTCGCCTCGGACGTTCCCATTGCGAGCAGTCTAAGGACCTCTCCCGGCGGTGGCGTGCGGGCTCGTAAAGTTCTCGCGGATGGCGCGCCAACCGATCCACCTGCGCCCGACGGCCGAGCTGGCCGAGCGCGTGCTGCTGCCCGGGGACCCCGGGCGTGCACTCGCGCTGGCGCAGAGCCTGCTGGAGGGGCCAAAGATGTTCAACCACCACCGCGGCCTGTGGGGCTACACCGGCGCGGCGCTCGCGGACGGGAAGCCGCTGAGCATCCAGAGCACCGGCATGGGCGGGCCCTCGGCGGCGATCGTGCTGCAGGAGCTGATCGTGCTCGGCGCCCGCCGCGCGATCCGCGTCGGCACCTGCGGCGCGCTCCTCGATGGGGGTCTTGCACTCGGCGATCTGGTGGTGGCGCACGAGGCGCTCGCCGCGGACGGCACCAGCCGCGCCCTGGGCGCGGGCGAGCGGATCGCCGCCGACCGGGAGTTGACGGCGGCCCTGGAGCGCGCAGCGGCGTGTGGTGGGAGGACGGTGGTGAGCACCGACCTCTTCTACGAGCCCGACTCCGCGCGCGAGCGGGACTGGCGCGCGGCGGGGGCGGTCGCGGTCGAGATGGAGGCGGCTACCCTCTTCGCGGTGGGCGCGCGCGCCGGCGTCCCCGTGGCTTGCGTGCTCACGGTGTCGAACCTGATCGGCGACGCGCCCGATGACGCGCAGGAGCACATCGACGACGACGCGCTGCTCGCCGCGGCGCAGACGATGGGCCGGCTGGCGCTCAGCGCGTTGGTTTAGGTCTTGGTCGCTGTCCGCTTGGTGGCGGGTGCTTGCGGACGGGTCAGCGCGCTGGCTTAGGACGTTTTTTGGTCGCCGTCCGTTTGGCGGCGGGCCGCTTGGCGGCCGTTCCCTTGGCGGCTGCCCCCTTGGCGGCGGGCCGTTTGCCGTCGAGCTTGCCGGAGAGCGTGTGCAACTCCTCCTCGATCGCCGCGAGGCGCGCGTCGATCGACGTGCCGGAGAGCGTGCGGCCGAGGCGGTGCACGCCGTCCTCGATCCCCTCCAGCCGCTGGGAGACCGAGCGCAGGCGGCGCGTGAGCCGTTCGATGTCGGCAGCCGAGGGCAGGTTCAGCGCCCCCATCGCCAACTCCTGCGCCTGCGCGGCCTTCTCGCGCGCGTCGGATGCGCGCCCGAGCGCCCCGTTCAGCAGCGAGTTCTCGAACAGGTCGGTCAGGGCCTTGCCCAGGCGATCCTCCGTGCCGCTGGCCAGGCGATCGCGCAGGCCCTTCGGTGCATCTGCGTCGGACATCCGAATGCTCCTCGTGTCGCGAAGACGGGACAGGCGCAAAGAGATAGAGGATACGGTGCGGGGATGGCCGAGCGGCTGTTCCTCTTCGTGCAGATGGAGTTCCCGTGGGAGCTGGGGCCACCCGATGGCCGCTACCTGCTGCGCAGACACGCGGCGGCGCAGCCAGAGCGGGTGGTGGTGCTGGACACCGTCAGCGCCGCGCGGCGCCGCGGGCGACTCGGCGCGCGCCACCCGCAGGCCACGCCGGACCCCGCGACCGTGCCGACGGCGCGCGCGACTGTGATCGACCCCGTGTCCGTGTCGGCGGAGGGTCAAGCACGCGCGTGGCTCACACAGCTGGACGTCGAGCGTGAGACGCAGGTGGCCGCGGCAGCCCTCAACCACGTGCTGTTCGCCCACCGCATCGCCACCGCCGACCCCCACGTGCGCGAGCTCTCCCCCGCGCAGGCGCTGATCGTGCGAGCCGGGTGGGGCGAAGGCGAGCAGGTCGCCTACGGCCGCTGGCTGCACGCGCGCGAGCTGCGCTTGAGCGAGCGCCGCGCGCGGCGCACGGCGGTGCTGCGCCCCCAGGAGCGCTTCGCGGCGCTGCTCGGCGCGCGCGAACAGGCGCTCATGTGCGAGGAGCTCACGCTGCGCGCCCGCCTCGATCTCGACCAGGGCCGTCTCGGGCACGCGGCGCTCGAGCTCGAGCAGGCCTACGCCGCCGCGCTGGCCGAGCTGCCGCCGCTGGAGCGCCCCGATCTTGCCGAGCGGATCGCCGAGCTCACACAGCTGCGCCCCGGCGTGACCGAAGCCGCCCGCGCCGCGCCTGGCGAATCAGACGAGGAGGCGCTCGGCCACGCGCTCACGCGCTTGGAAGCTGCGCTGCGCGCCCGCACAGCCGCGGGGCTCGGCTAGTGATGGCAGCCTCTTGCGGCGCGTCGTCCCACTCTGCACACCAAGTCGTAGCAAGAGGATGTGCCCAAAGCATTCGCGACCCCTGCTCGACCACATGACCTGCTCGTTCATAGAGCAGACGAGCCGAAGGTCGTGTACCGCATTGTGAGGGGTGTTAATCACAACGATCCAGACATGCTCGACTCGCTTCGCTCCAACTACGAGCTCGGCTCCCGCCCTCGTGGCTCGGAGCTCGAATCTGCACTTATCCACCTGGGGCTCTCGATGCACCTGAAGCGAGAGATGGCAGCCGCAACGGCGCGACACTGGCGACAAATAGGACAGCACATCGCTCAGATCCAGCTCGAGCCAGGTCATGGGTTCTGCTGGGCGCACACCGGCCACCCAGGACACATCACAGTGTGGGGACGTCCGCTGCAGCTGCTTGACTGCATTGTCGATACCCTGCCGATAGGCGATTGACAATGTACTATGTACTGCTGAGCAGCACCGGAAACCTGATCGCGTCCTACGACGAGGAGTCGGCCGCCAGCGCCGCTCTGCGACGAATTGTCGCCGCGGAGCCCGAGGCCGCCAAGGATGTGGCTCTGTTCACCTACGGGGACGACGGGATGCCGGTTGGCGATCCCGTCTTCGCAACAGCCCCATCCGGCGTTCCCTGACCCTCGGCAGGCACATAGCCTGCAGTCTTCTGGTTTCAAATCCGTGCTCGTCCGCCTGAAGGGCAGCGCTGCTGCTTGCACGGCTGGGCTGGCGGCAACCACTCTGCACGCGACACCTCGCAGGGAGAAAGCACTCGGCGGACGACGTAGAGTGCAGGACATATGGACCCCACCAGAACAGCCCTCGGCACCTGGAGCGGCGGGCGCTTTATGCACTTCGGCGAGCCGCTGCAGGAGGAGCGCCTGCGGGCGCTCCTGCGACCCGGTGGGGGGATCGACACGGTGCTGAGCGCGGACGTGTACGGGGAGGGGGAGGCCGACCGGCTGCTGGGCGAGGCGCTGCGTGGAGTGGATCGCGAGAGCTACTGCCTGGTGGGGGCGATCGGGCACGACTTCTACACCGGGGAGCGCGAAGGCGCGAAAGGCTTTCCGCGCTTCACCGACCCGCGGCTGCGCGGCGAGGAGGAGTACGCGCAGTACATCCGGATGGCCACCGAGCGCAGCCTGGAGCGGATCGGGGTGGAGCGCTTCGACCTGCTGCTGCTGCACAACCCCGATCGTACGGGGTACTCGAACGCGGGGGTGTGGGAGGGGATGCGGGCCGTCCGCGAGGCCGGCCGCACGCGGCTGCTGGGGGTCGCACCGGGCCCCGCGAACGGGTTCACGCTCGATTTGATCGACTGCATCGAGCGCTTCGGCGAGCTGATCGACTGGGCGATGGTCATCTTCGGCCCGCTGGAGCCCTGGCCGGGGAAGCTCGTGCTCGACGCGGCCGCCGCACACGAGGTGCACCTGATAACTCGCGTGGTCGACTACGGGGGGCTGTTCCACGACGACGTGCTCCCTGGCCACGCCTTCGCCCCCTACGACCACCGCAAGTTCCGCCCCGAGGGCTGGGTTCAGG
>JBOGYA010000271.1:0-4031 GCA_050696515.1 Solirubrobacteraceae bacterium | reverse complement strand
CGCCGCGGTAGCGCACCCGCCAGCGGCCCCCGGGCGCGGCCGGCGGGTCAAGCCGCGTGACTTCGCGGTGCGCGCGGACGTGGGCGCCCTCCAGCTCGGCGCGGGCGAGGTAGGTGAGGTCGATCGTGTTCTTGGCGTGCCGCGGGCAGCCGATGTTGCAGCGCGCGAGGTTGGTGCAGCCCCGCTGGGGGACGCCCCCGAAGGGGTTGAGGCGGTCTTCGCCGAAGTGCACGGCGATCGGCAGCGGGGTCGTCGGCTCCCCGGCCGCGGCAGCCATGCCCTCGAAGGCCCTGACCTTCGCCAGCGGCGGCGCCGGCGGCGTGGCGCGCGGCTCCAGCACCGACTCCACCCGCTCGTAGTAGGGGTCCAGGGTGGGCCGGTCGATCCCCGCCGGCCAGCCGGCGTCGAACACCTCGGTGGGGGCGCGCAGCTGCACGTTGGCGTACACCAGCGACCCGCCGCCGACGCCGGACGCGCTCAGCACCGCCACGTCTTTGAACAGCCGCAGGTCGAAGATGCCGCCGGGGTTCAGGCAGGGGTGCCACAGCAGGCGTGGCGCTTGGAAGGGCTCGGAGATGAAGTCCTCGGCGGCGAACCGCCGGCCGCGCTCCAGCACGCACACGCGCCAGCCCGCCTGCGCGAGGCGGCAGGCGGTCACCCCGCCGCCGAAGCCGGAGCCCACCACGACGGCGTCATAGCCGGCCATCGACCCACCTCCCATCAACCGGAGCCATCACGCAGCCTCCGGCGAACCGGAGCCGTCGGCCTCCGGCGGCTCCAAGCCGCCGCCCGCCCTCTGTGGAGCAGAGCCACCGGCCCGTCCTCCCGCGGGTTGAACCCCCGAAGGCCCAAACCGCGAGCGCGAGAACCCCACGCGCTTGCCGAACGGGCTATCGAAGACCCCGGAAGCGTTGAGGCGCTGGTGGACCGCCAACCAGTCGGGCAGGCGCGGGTACATCGCCGCCAGGAGCCCGTCGGAGCCGGTCAGCGTGTTGCACTGGCCCCAGTGCGGGCGGCCTTCGAGCGCGTACAGCGCCTCCTCGTAGTCGGCCAGCAGCTCGAACCCGCCCTCGGTGTGAGTCGCCATGATCAGCTCGATCATCATCGTGGCGCGGCCGTGCATCATCGCCAGCAGCGCCGTGGAGGCGCGCACGAAGCGCAGCGAGACCATTGCGGACTCGTAGACTTCGCCGAGGTCGGCGTGGCGGGCCGCCACCTCGAAGACCCGCTCCACCGCCTGCAGGTGCAGGCCCCGGTCGTCCACCGGCACGCCGATCTCGGCCGAGTAGGCCGGCAGGTCGTTGGCGGCGCCGATGTTGAACACGCGGTAGCTGACGTTGGTGTAGTCGGCGTCGGCGAGCCCGGCCAGCGCGCGGTCGATCAGGTACGGCGAGAGCCGCGGCCACAGCCCGGTCAGCAGGTTGATGACCCACGGCGTGACCGGCAGCCGCGAGAGCAGTTCCACCAGCCAGTTGCGGGCGCGGTGCGGGTCGCGGTCGTACTGCTCGCGCGAGACCTCGTTCCTGGTGGTGACCACGCAGTGGTGCACGCCTTCGCGCGGGTAGGGGTTGAAGTAGATCTCGCAGTGCTCGTTGTCCGCGAGCAGCTCGCCGACGTGGTCGCGCACCTGCTCCCACGAGCTGAGCGTGCGCCGCTCGCGCAGGTAGAACTTGCCGCGCACGGCCACCGTCACCGCGTAGATCACGCCGAGGCAGCCCACCCCCACCCGGGCGGCGTCGAACGTGTCGTCGTCCTGGATCAGCGTCCATTGCGGGCGCCCGCCCTGCTGGTGAGCGGTAAACGCGGCAGGATCGGTGATCCCGTCGGTGGGCTCGATCCGGTACAGCCCGCCCCCCGCGGCCACCACCTCCAGCGAGCGCACGTCGTCGGCGATCGGCCCGAACTCGATCCCCGAGCCGTGGGTCGCGGTGGCCAGCACGCCGGCCACCGTCTGACCGTCGAAGCCGCCCATGTTGCGCAGCGCCAGCCCGCGCGCGTCGAGGTGCGCGTTCAGCTCGCGGATGCGCATCCCCGCCTGCACGCGCACCAGCGGCTCGGCCTGCGCGCGCGCCGAGCGCAGCAGCACCTCCTCCAGGTCGAGCGGACGGGCCAGCCCACCCGGCAGCAGCAGGAAGCCACGGGTGAGCGCCACGTCCGACCACGAGTGGCCGGACCCGACGGCGCGCACCGTGCACCCCACCTCTTCAGCCTCCCGCACGAGGCCCACGAGATCCTCGAGGGAGGTGGGCTCGACGATCCGCAGCGGGTCGACGCCCTGGTTGCCGGTGTGGTTACGCCAGCGGCGGCGCAGGCTGAAGGTGAGGCGTGCCACTTACTGCCGACCATCGGAATCGGTCATCTCGGTGAGACCATAACCGACATCGCGCAGCACGGGCCGGCACACGGCGGGGTCCGAGTCGGGGGTAGGGGGAGGGGATCGTCCGCGCGGCGCAGCTAGTCCCACCGCGGTGGTGGGCACGGGGCCTCCCTGCCCCGTGTCCGCAGTCGGGTGTCCCCGTGTCTGCGCCGAGCGGCACAGCGCTGAGGATGGGTCTCGAAACGATCGGTACGTCCGTTCCAAGACGCCCCCGGGGATACCTGGTGGGCGGCTATTTCTTCATGGCGGGTTTCATCGCGTGGTGCTTCATCGCGTGGTGGTGCCTCATCGCATGGTGGTGCTTCATCGCCGGATGCTTCATCGCCGGGTGCGAAGCCTGGGCTGCCGCGGGGATGGCGAGGGCCGCCAGCGCCGCGCCGAGCGCGATGAGCCGGTGTGTGGAACGGGTCGTGTGCATGTCTCCTCCAGTGTGGGGTGGTCGCACCGTAGTGCAGCGGACACCCCTTACAACTTCCTTACGTGCCACTCAGCCGGGGCGAGCCTGCGGGGTAAGGGCCTACCCCGCGGACACGGGGCAGGGAGGCCCCGTGCCCACCACCGCGGTGGGACAGCTGCGCCGCGCGGACGATCCCCCTGCCCAACCGCCGATGCTCACATGCGCGCGGGCCTCGGGGGGCGCGTAAGGGATCGGCAATATCTGCCTGCGACCATTCGTCGCGTGTTCGTACTGATCGTGTTCGCGTTTGTCGCCGGCGCCGCCACCGCGGTCTCCCCGTGCGTGCTGCCGGTCCTGCCGGTCGCACTCTCCGCCGGCGTCACCGGCGGCCGCCGCCGGCCGCTGGGCGTGGTGAGCGGGCTCGCGCTCTCGTTCACCTTCGCGACCGTCGCACTCGTGTACGTGATCTCCGCGCTCGGCCTCCCCGACTCACTGCTGCGGACGCTCGCGATCCTCGCGCTGATCGGCTTCGGGGTGTGCCTGCTCGTGCCCTGGCTCGGCGATCGGCTGGAGGCGCGTCTCAGCCGCCTCGGCCCGAGCGGCGGGGTGGGCGCCGGGACGGACGCGCAGGGCCGCCCGCGCGAAGGGTTCTGGTCGGGGATGCTCGTCGGCGGCGGGCTCGGGTTCGTGTACGCGCCGTGCGCCGGGCCGATCCTCGCGGGGGTCATCACGGTCTCCGCCTCCCAGACGTTCACCGCCGGGCGCCTCGCGGTGGCGCTGGCGTATGGGATCGGCTCGGCCACGGTGCTGTACGCGCTGATGCTCGGCGGGCGGCGGCTCACCGGCCCCCTCGCGCGGCGCTCCCCCCGCTTTCAGATGGCGATGGGCGCCGTGATGGTGCTGATCGCGGTGGCGATGCTCCGCAACTACGACACCCGCTTCGAGACCTCGATCGCGAGCGACCTCCCCTCGTTCCTCGTCGATCCCACCAAGGGCCTGGAGACAAGCCACGCCGCGACGGTCCAGCTCACGGCGCTGCGCGGTCGCAAGGCGCGGCAGGCCGCCGGCCTGCGCGAGGCCGACGCCGGGCTGAAGCTGCCGGTGATCGGAGAAGCGCCGGAATTCGCCGACACCCAGAAGTGGTTCAACACCCCCGGGGGCCAGCCGGTGCCGCTCGCCAGCCTGCGCGGCCACGTGGTGCTGGTGGACTTCTGGACCTACACCTGCATCAACTGCATCCGCACGCTCCCCTACGTG
>JBOGYA010000270.1:0-4071 GCA_050696515.1 Solirubrobacteraceae bacterium | reverse complement strand
ACGCATGGGGGGGCTCGACACCTACGTGCGGGCGCTCGTGCCCGAGCTCGTCCAGCTCGCCCCCGACGTGCGCTTCTCCGTCTTCTGCAACCCTCGCGGGCGCGAGTACCTGAAGCGGGAGGGCTGGGGCGCGGAGGTGCAGCTCATCACCCACCCGCTGCTCGGCCTGCGCGGCCTGAAGGCGGTCGGCGAGCTGACCCTGCTGGGGGCGCTCGCGGGACGGCGGGTGGACCTGCTGCACAGCGTCGCCCTCACCGCCCCCCTGCGCACCCGCGCCGTCAACGTCGTCACACTGGCCGACGTGACCTGGATCGTCGCCCCCAACCCGGACGAGGCGGGCACCGTCCGCCTGTGGCGCGCCGTCGTGCCGTCCGTGGCGCGCCGCGCCGACCGCCTGATCGCGCTCTCCGAGCACGGCGCGGCCCACGTGGTCGAGCACCTGCGCGTGCCGCGGGCGCGGATCGACGTGGTGCCCCTGGCCCCCGGCCTGAGCGAGGGCGCCACCCCCACGCCCGAGGGCGAGCTGCGCGCTCGGCTGCGCCTCGGCGCGGGCCCGGTGATCCTGAGCGTGTGCGCCAAGAAGGCCCACAAGAACCTCGAGCGGCTGCTGCGCGCGATGGCCCTCGTGGTGGAGCGCCGGCCCGACGCCCAGCTGGTGCTGCCCGGCAACCCCACCCCGCACGAGCGCCAGCTGCGCGAGCTGGCCGCCGAGCTGGGGATCGCCGCCAACGTGGCCTTCCCCGAGTACGTCGCGCCCGCCGACCTGGAGGGGTTGTACGCGCTCGCGCGCTGCTTCGTGCTCGCCTCCGTCAACGAGGGCTTCGGCATCCCGATCCTCGAGGCGATGCGCCGCGGCGTGCCCGTCGCCTGCTCCCGCGCCTCGGCGCTCCCGGAGGTCGCGGGCGACGCGGCCCGCTACTTCGACCCCTACGACATCGCGGACATCGCCCTCGCTCTGACCGACGTGCTCTGCGACCGCGAGCTCGCCGCACGCCTGGTCGCGCTCGGACGCGCCCGCCAAGCCGCGTTCACGTGGGAGGCGACCGCGCGGGGGACGCTCGCCAGCTACGCGCGCGCGTGGGCGGGGTCCCGGTGAGCTACGTCCCGGCAGGCGGCCGCCCGGCGAGCGTGGCCACTGTGCTCGCCCCACGCGCGTGCGCGGGGTCGCGGTGAGCGTGGAGCCCCATGTGCTGGACACGCCCGCCGCCGGCGGGCTGATCATCCGCGGCGGCCTCCTGCGCCTCGGCGGCTACGTGGTCGCCGTGGGACTGTCGCTGATCCCGATCGTGCTGCTGACCCGGCACCTCGGGCCGGCCCTCTTCAGCGCATACACCACGGTGATCTCGCTCGTGAGCGTCGTCTCGATGGTGACCGACATCGGGATGTCCAACCTGGGCACCCGCGAGTTCGCCGTGCGCGAGGGCGCCGAGCGCGAGCAGCTGATGCGCGACCTGCTCGGCCTGCGCGTCGTGCTCACGCTCCTCGGGATGGTGTGCGCGACGCTGTTCGCCGTGCTCGCCGGCTACGACGCGGCCCTGCTCGCCGGGACCGTGCTCGCGAGCCTCGGCACGATCGCGCTCGTCTTCCAGCACACGTTCACGATCCCGCTCGCCGCCGATCTGCGCCTGGGCACCCTCACGGTGCTGGAACTCGGCCGGCAGGTGTTCACGGTGGTCGCGATCGTCGCGTTGGTGGCGGTCGGAGCCGGCGTGCTCCCACTGCTCGCGGTGTCGCTCGCCGTCTACGTGCCGCTCGTGCCGGCGACCGCGGCGCTGAGCCGCGGCAGGATCTCGGCGCGCCTGGAGCTGCGCCCGCGCAACTGGCTCGCGCTGCTGCGGCTGACGGTCTCGTTCTCGCTGGCCACCGCGGTCGGAGTGATCTACGTCTACACCGCCCAGATCATCACCAGCCTCGCCGCGAGCGCCCACCAGAGCGGGCTGTTCGCGCTGTCCTTCCGGGTCTTCGTCGTGCTCGTGACCGTGCCCGGCCTGCTCGCCGGCAACGCCCTGCCGCTGCTCGCGCGGAGCGCGCGCGACGATCGCGAGCGGCTCGCCTACGCGATGCAGCGGATCTTCGAGGTGTCGCTGATCCTCGGCGTCGCCGCCGCGCTCGGCCTGCTCGCCGGCGCGCCGTTCGTGGTCGCGGTCGTCGGCGGGCCGAAGTTCGCCGGGGCCGTGGCGGTGCTGCGCATCCAGGGGGTCGCGATGATCGCCTCGTTCCTCGTCGCCGGCTGGGGCTTCGCCCTGCTGTCGATCAAGCGCTACGGAGCGCTGCTCGCCGTCAACGCCGCCGCGCTGCTCGTCAGCTGCACGCTCACGCTGCTGCTCGCCAGCGCGGACGGAGCGCGCGGGGCCGCGGTCGCGACGCTCTGCGGCGAGTCGACGCTCGCGCTCGGCTACCTGCTCGTGCTCGTGCGCGGCCACCCGGAGCTGCGCCCGCGCGTCGCGATCCTCCCCAAGGTCGCCGCCGCCGCCGCCCCGGCGCTCGCGCTGCTGCTGGCGCTCGGCTCGCTGCCCTCCGTGGCGCTGACGGCGATCGTCCTGGCGGCGTACGGCCTCGTGATCCTGCTCACGCGCGCCACCCCCCAGGAGCTCACCGAGCTGATCCCCCGCCTGCCGCGCAGCCGGCCCGCTTCGCGGTGAGCGCCGCCTCCGCAGAGCGCCTCGACCGGCCACCCCCATCGGTCGTGCCCCGGCCGCTGCGCGTGGGGCTCAACCTGATCTTTCTCGGCGCGCGCGCCGGCGGAGCCGGGCGCTACGCGCGCGAGCTGACCGGCGGGCTGCTCGCCGCCGAGCCCGCTACCGAGGTGACCGTGTTCGTCTCGCGCGAGGCCCCGGCGGACCTGCGCGCGGAGCCGTGGGCGCAGGGGGTGCGGTGGGTGACGGTTCCCGTCGTGATGCATGGCCCGCCGCTGCACGTGCCCGCCGAGTACCTGGCGCTCCCAGCGCTCGCGGCGCTCGGGGGGCTGGACGTGCTGCACAGCCCCGCGAACACCGGCCCCGCGGTCACGCCGCGGGTCGCGAGCGTCGTGTCGGTGCTCGACCTGATCTGGCTGCACCGCCCCGCGGAATGGGAGGCGAGCCCGCGGGTGCACCGCACGATGCGCCGCCGGGTGGGGCGCGCCGTGCGCCGTGCCGACCGCATCTTCACCATCTCCCACGCCACGGCGAGCGACCTGGAAGCGACGCTGGGGCTGGCCGGCGAGCGCATCGAGGTCACCCCGCTCGCCGCCCGGCCCCCGCACGCGGAGGCCGCGGCAGAGGGCCTCCTGCGCACTCAGCTCGGCCTCGCCGATGCGCGCGTGCTGCTGTGCGTGGCGCAAAAGCGCCCCTACAAGAACCTGCACCGGCTCGTGCGCGCGCTCCCCGCGCTCGACGAGGACGTGACGCTGGTGCTGCCCGGGTCGCCGACGCCGTACGAGGCGCAGCTGCGCGCGCTCGCCGCCGAGCTCGGCGTCGAGCGCCGCGTGCGCTTCCCCGACTGGCTCTCCGAGGAGCAGCTCGAGGGCCTGTACGCGCTGAGCAGCGCCTTCGTGCTCCCCTCGCTGATCGAGGGCTTCGGCCTGCCGGTGCTCGAGGCGATGCTGCGGGGCGTGCCCGTCGCCTGCTCGAACGCCCCCGCCCTGACCGAGGTGGCCGGCGAGGCGGCGCTGACGTTCGACCCCGAGCGCCAGGACGAGGCCACCGCGGCGATCCGCCGGCTGCTCGACGATCGCGGGCTCGCGCGCGAGCTGGCCGGGCGCGGGCTGCAGCGGGCGCAGGCCTTCACCTGGCGGCGCACGGGCGAGCTCAGCCTCGCCGGCTACCGCCGCGCGATCGCCGCCCGCGGCCAGGTACCAGGGGGCCGATGAGCGCCCCCACGTGCGCGATCTGCGCCAACGCCGCCGGCAACCGCGTGTTCGGCGCGCGGGAGATGATGTTTGGCTTGCGCGAGCGCTTCGAGTACCTCGAGTGCGGGGAGTGCGGCTGCCTGCAGCTGCTCGACGTGCCCGAGGACCTTGCGCGGTTCTACCCGGAGAGCTACTACTCGCTGGGCGGCGCCCCGGCGGCCGTGGAGCGGTCGGCCCTGGTG
>JBOGYA010000269.1:0-4086 GCA_050696515.1 Solirubrobacteraceae bacterium | reverse complement strand
GCGCGGGCAGGGCGAGCTGCGGCTCGAGCGTGGGCAGCCGCTTGGCGGGCACGCGCGGCAGCAGGTCGGCGGGCGCGAGGCCGTGGCGCACCGCGAGGCGGGCGGACCGGGAACGGGCGGGTCCCACCGCGCGCGCCTGCTCGTAGACCTCGAGCACCTCGGCGGCGACGTGGGGCCAGGCGAAGCGCTCCGCGCGCTCGCGCGCGGCGGCCGCCATCTGCGCGCGCCCGGCGGGGTCGAGCGCCAGCACGCGCAGCGCCTCGGCGAGCGCGCGCGCGTCGCCGCGGGGGGTGAGCAGGCCGTCGCGGCCGTCGCGCACCACGTCGCGGTAGCCGGCGATGTCCGACGCCACCACGGGCGTGCCGGCGGCGAACGCCTCGGTGAGCACCATCCCGAAGCTCTCGCCGCCGAGCGAGGGCGCGCACAGCACGTCGGCGCGGCGCAGCTGCTCGGCCTTCTGCGCCTCGGAGACCTTGCCCAGGGCGCGCACTCCGCGATCGTCGAGCAGCAGCGGCGCGACCTCCTCGGGCCCCGCCCCCACGAGCGTGAGCGTCGCGGGCACGTGCTCGCGCAGCGCCTCGAACGCGCGCAGCAGCACGGGCAGCCCCTTGCGCTCGACGGCCTGGCCGACGAACAGGATGCGCAGCTCCTCGCCCGGGGCGGGTGGGCTGTCGATCCTCGGGGCCTCGACGGCATCGTTGCCGAGGTGCACCCCGTTGGGAACGATCCGGTAGCGCCCGCCGAAGAAGCGCCGCGCGGTCCACGCGGCGGCCTCGGAGACGGCGATGCGGGCGTGCAGGCGGTTCATGTGCCGCCGCGCTCCGAGCGCCACCCCGATCCCATTCGTGAGGGCGTTCTCGGAGAAGGTGTGGAAGGTGCCCACGAGCGGGACGTCCCCGGCGCAGCCGGGCGCATACCAGCCCACCAGGGGCACCACGGGCTCGTGGACGTGCACGAGGTCGTAGTCCCCGCCGCGCAGCTCGCGCGCCAGCGCCACCAGCGCGTCCGGCGTGGCGGCCAGGTTGGAGACGGCCCCGTTGGCGGAGAACCCGGTGCTGCGTCCCAGCGGCACGACGCGCTCGGGCAGCGGCATCGGTTGCGGACGAGCCCCGCGGTGCATTGCGCGCGCGGGGAGGTCGTCGGGGTCGAACGGGGCGAGGATGCGCGCTTCGTGGCCGGTCGCCTGGAGCTCGTCGGCGAGCGCCTCGATATGGCGCGTGACGCCGCCCGGGTACGTCCACGAGTAGGGCGAGACGAGCGCGATCCGCACGGCCTCAACTCTAGCCCCTCCGGCTCCCGTACTTCGGCATGTCTTAGTTTGGGTATATGCCAACCAACTGGATCTCTAAGACTTGGCCATACGATCAAGGTAGGGGGGTCCAGTAGCTCGGCATATCCTCCCAATACTTAATTGACAGCTCCCGGTCTGCCCCGACCAAAGCGCTCGGCGGGGCGGCGATCGGAGTGCCTGTAGCCTGTGGGCATGAGCGAGCGCCACTTCGTCAAGTACACGTTCCTGAAGCTCGACCCGGCGTGGCGGCGCCTGGACTCCGAGCGCCGTGCGCAGGACAAGCGCGAGTTCCTCGCGGCGTGCGAGGATTTCGCGGACGGGCACCTGCTGCAGTCCTTCTCGCTCGTGGGCACCCGCGGGGACGCGGAGCTGCTGTTGATCTCCGAGGCGGAGAACCTCGACCGCATCCACGAGCTCCACGTGGTGCTGCTGCAGAGCGGTCTGATGCGGTGGGCGCAGACGCCCTACTCGTTCCTGGGGATGCGCAAGAGCTCGGAGTACTCCGAAGACGTGCGCACCACCCCGCGGGGCTTCCGCGGCAAGTACGTGTTCGTGTACCCGTTCGTGAAGTCGCGCGAGTGGTACGGCCTGCCCGCGGAGGAGCGCTGGCGGATCATGCAGGGACACATCGCGGTGGGCCGCGAATACCCGGGGGTAGACAACCACACGACCTACTCGTTCGGCCTCGACGACCAGGAGTTCGTGGTGGCGTTCGACACCGACGACGTGGGCACGTTCCTGGACCTGGTGCAGCGCCTGCGCACGACCGAGGCCTCGCGCTACACCGTCAGGGACACGCCGAGCTTCACCTGCATCGCCGCCTCGCTGCCGCGCGCCCTGAACGCGCTCGACGGCGAGCCGGTCGCGCTCGAGACCGCTACCGCGCTGCCCTCTGCCTAAGGGTCTCGCCCACCTGCGCCGGGCGGACCCGGTGCTCGCCGGCGTGATCGAGGCGGTTGGTCCAAAGCTGGGCGACGCCAGCGCCGGGCGCCCCGCCGACCACTACGGGGCGCTGGTGCGCGCGATCGTCGGCCAGCAGCTCTCCACGAAGGCCGCGCGCTCCATCTACCTGCGCCTCACCGCGCGCTTCGACGGGCGCACCCCGACGCCGCAGCAGGTGCTAGCGGACGACCCCGAAGAGCTGCGCGCCGCCGCGGGCCTCTCGCGCGCGAAGGTGGGCTACCTGCGCTCGCTCGCCGAGCACGTGCTCTCCGGCGAGCTTGAGCTCGAGCGCCTCGACGAGCTGGACGACGAGACGGTGATCGCGGAGCTCGTCGCGGTCAAGGGCGTGGGGATCTGGAGCGCGCACATGTTCCTCATGTTCCACCTCCTGCGCCCCGACGTGCTGCCGGTCGGCGACCTCGGCATCCGCCGCGCGATCGAGCGCGCGTACGACTTGGTGGAGATCCCCGACGCGGCGACGATGGAGCGGATCGCGGCGCCGTGGCGTCCGCACCGCACGCTCGCGTGCCGCTACCTGTGGCGCTCCCTCGACAACGAGCCGGCGTAGCGCGCGGGGCTAGCAAGCGTCAGGTGGTGTATCAGTTAGTTTGAAGGTATACCACCAACTGGACCTGTGGAAGAGCAACCAGATGGCTGGGATGAGAGGTCCAGTAGGCTGGTATATGTAGCTCAAAAGTACAATGAGTCCAGCCTGGCTTGCGGGTCCCGACCAAACTGAGCACTACCAAGCGTCAGCTCTCATTGAGGGAGATCCACTCCGCCAGAAACGGCTCGGCGATGCGGTACTCCCCGCGCGCGACGCGCGCGACCAGCTCAGCGGCCACCAGCGCGTCGAGCGCGGTCTGCACGCTCGCCGCCGACGGCAGCCTGTGCCGCCGCCGGTAGTCGCTGCCGAGCGGCCTCCCGGACTCGACGGCGAGCGCCTGCAGCACGCGGCGCTGGCCTGCCGAGGCGCGCGACCACAGCAGGCTGAAGTGCGTGTGCTCGGAACGCAGCGTCGCACCGAGCGCCCGCCCCAAGCGCTCCTGGCCGGCAACCTCGCCGAGGGGCGTCTCCTCCCACAGGAAGTAGAGCAGCTCCTGCGTCGCGTAGGGATGGCCGCCAGTGGCTTCCAGCACCGCCGCGCGGGTCGCGTCTTCGATCGCCTTGCCCGTCCGCTCGAAGCGCTCGCGGGCGTACGCTTCGAAGGGCTCGCGTGGAATCGAGCCGAGCTCACACTGCTTTGCGCTGCGCCAGAAGGGCTCGTGCTCGTCGTTGAAGATCCGCTCGATCATGTGGCGCGCGCTGCCGAGGTAGACGTGCGCGACCTCCGGCTGCTCCTGGAAGACCGAGCGCATCAGCTTCAGCAGCCCCCTGTCGATCTCGACGGCCTCCTGGAACTCGTCCAACACGAGCGCGACCCGGCGATCGCGCTCGGCGGCGAGGCGGCCGGGCAGCGCGAGCAGCCCTTCGAGGGTCACGTCGAGATCCTCGCGCGCGGCGCGCGCGTCGAAGCTGAACGACAGCGAGCCGTCCTCGGGATCGATCGTCGCGGTCGGCGCGATCCGCAGGCCCGCGAACATGCGCAGACGCTCGCGCGCGCGCAGCAGCGGCGAGGCGATCTCCTCGTAGATCGCCTGTGCGAGCTTCTCGGCGAGCTTCTCCTTGGTCGGGGTACGCATCAGGTCGACCTGCGCGACCAGCACGCCGTCGCCGACCAGCTGCTGGGCGGCGCGCCAGATCAGCGAGGACTTGCCGTAGCGCCGAGGCGCGAAGAGGACCACGTCCTGCCCGTTGCGGACGTCGCCCACCAGCTCGCGGAGCTCGTCTTCGCGATCGGTGAACGCCTCGTC
>JBOGYA010000268.1:0-4161 GCA_050696515.1 Solirubrobacteraceae bacterium | reverse complement strand
CGCAGCACGTGGTCGAGGCGCCCGAGCCACGCGCCTGCGCGGCCGCCGCTCGACCACCTCGGCGTCCACGGCCGCGGGCCGTGCAGGTCGCGCAGGTCGAGCTCGAGCTCCCGCCGCGGGCGGTGCGCCATCACCAGCGACAGCGCCACGATCGTCTGGCGCGCCCAACACCCGAAGTCGTAGACGTTCAGCGGCACCCACCGCCCCAGCAGCACGATCTCCGGGGGCAGCGCCGGCACCCGCTCCCACGACCACAGCCCGAACAGCGCCAGCCACACGTGCGTGAACACCCGCGCCTGCTCGAGGCCGCCCGACTCGCGCACCCACTCCGCCGCCGCGCGCATGTGCGCCGCGTCCGCCGGGTCGCCCGCGAGGCGCAGCGCGAAGTAGGCCTCGATCGTGGTCGAGAGGTCCCCGGGGCCAAGGTGGAAGTTCGACCACGTCCCGTCCTCCCGCTGCTGCGAGCGGATCCACGCCGCTGAGCGCTCCGTCTCGGCCGCGGTGCGAATCCCCAGAAACTCGCGCAGCAGGATGTCCTCCGCGTCCATCGTCACATTCGTCTGCAGCTCTCCGCGCCACCACCCCGCCCCGTCCTGCAGCGAGAGCAGGTGCTCGCAGGCGCGCTCCAGCGCGATCCGTGCCTCGCTGTGGGTCTCAACGATTGACATCGGCATGATCGACGGGCTCAACCTTTCGTACCCGATGGTCCTTGCGCGGGCGGTGATATCACGTTACGGGCCACACCGCTGCGCTCGGCGTGTCAGGGCACCAGCACCTCCGGGTGGCCCGCGGCAATCACGCGGCTGCGCAGCGCCGCCTCCGCGACCGTGCGCGGCGTCGCGGAGCGGAACCTGTACAGGATCAGGCCGTTGACGTTCCTGCGCTCCACCAAGCGGAAGCCCGGCGCCGGCGGCTCGCCCGCGCCCGGCCGCAGCGGCGCGTAGCCGGTCTCATCGATCTCGCTCACGCGCACCGCGGACCCCCGCGGGAGATTGCGCAGCGGCGGCAGGTAGTACTCCAGTGGCGCCGCTCCCAGCTCGACGGTCGTGATCGCGCGGGTGGATGGGCTTTCGATCTCTGTCTGGGCGCTCCCACCGCCCGCACCCGGGGGCTCCGCGCGGATCGCCTGCGCGAGGCCCCGCCAGTCCCCGCGCTGCAGGCGCGGGCTGAGATCCACGTCGACGCTGAGCGCCGCGCCCGTCACCGCGATCAGCCCCACCATCGCGATCCCCGTCCGCCCCGTGCGCTGCGCTGAGGCGATCACCGCGATCATCGCGCTCAGCGGGATCATCGCCGCCACCACGTTGCGCGGCGCCAGGTAGTCCGCGCCCGCCGCCGCCATCGCCACCGGGATCAGCACCCCGCACGCCGCCAGCCCGAGCGCCAAGAGCGCCCCCCGGCTCTCCTGCGGCGTCAGCACCCGCCACAGGCCGTAGCCCATGGCCGCGAGGATCTCCACTGCTACCAGCAGCTCCACTCCATGCCCCAGCGGCGCCCCCGAGTAGCCCGTCAGGTAGTACTGCGAGATCGCTTCCAGGCGGCTGGCGAGCGCCCATTCCCCGATCCACTGCGTGCCATGGCCCCCCTGCGCCAGCGCCAGCGGCACAAGCGCCACGCCGACCGCCGCGACCGCCGCCACCGCGGGCAGCACCACCCGCCGGCGCTCGCGGCGGCGCAGCAACCACAGGCACATCGGCGCCACCAGGAACACCGCGAAGTAGTGGGTGGCCAGAACTGCCGCGCCGCTCGCCGCGAACGCCGCTAGCCAAAACGGGGATGCTGGTCGAAACGGGGATGCGAGCCGAAGGCGAGTGTCTCCCGGCTTCGGTCGCCCGGGCGTCGGGTCCTCGTCGGCTCGTAGACAGCACCACATCGCCAGCGCCGCCAGCAGGACGAACAGCCCGTACGCCCGCGCCTCCTGCGAGTACCACACGAGCAGTGGGTTGCAGGCGACCAGCGCCGCCGTCGCGATCGCCGTGCGCCTTCCCGCCAGCTCCTTGCCGATCCCCCACGCCACCGCCACCGTCGCCGCCCCCGCCAGCGCCGAGGGCAGGCGCAGCGCCACCTCGCCCGTCCCGGCGGCTCGCGACCACCCCCAGATAAGCGCGTACCACAGCGGCGGCGTGTTCTCCCGATGGACCACCGATTCCAGCGTCGCTCCAAGGCTCGCGTGCAGCACGTGCACCGGGGTGAACGCCTCGTCGTACCAGAAGCTCTGCAGATCGAGCGTCGCCAGGCGCAGCGCCGCGCCCACCAGCACCAACGCCGCCAACGGCCACCACACCGCTACGCGCTTGCGCTGCGCCCCCGCTTCGCGCAACGTACGCCGACCGGACCCCCCCGGGGGGGTCCCATCAAAATCCTTTTTTTCCGCGCGCGCAGTCTCCACCGCCGTAGGATCGGCCATCTAGCCTCCTGTCAACGGGGTGTCCGGCGCGCCCTGCGGGGTCGGCTCGCCGCACAGGTCTTCGCCCACGGCCGTGCCGAAGCAGGCGTAGCGGTCGGCCCGCACGTCCTCCAGGTAGGGGGGCAGGTACCCCTCCTCGCAGCCGATGAGGAACACGGCGTCGAACTCGAGGCCCTTGCTGCCGTGCAGCGTCGACAGTGTCACCGCGTCGCCCTCGTCTTCGCCCTCGGTGTCGATGTCCATGGTGAGGGTGTGGAGGAAGGCCGACAGACCGTCGGTGCCCGCGCCGTCGCGCGCCTCGCGCCTCGCCAGGGTGGCCAGCACCCCCTCGACGTTCGCCCAGCGCTTGCCCGACGCGTCGACCGAGGGTGAGCCGCGGTCGATGTCGGCGCGCATGGCGGTGCGCTCGACGATGGAGGTCGCGACCTGGCTCGGCGGATGCTTCGCCCCGAAGAGCTCCCGGCGCGCGTCGGCCACGAGCTTCGCGAGCGCCTTGCACCCCTCGCGTGCGGCAGCCGAGACGTCGTCGAGCGCGTCGACCCGGTCCACGGCGTCCCAGAGCGACCAGTGGCGCGTGGCCGCGTGGAGCGCGAGCTTCTCGAGCGAGGTGTCGCCGATGCCCCGCGCCGGGCAGTTGATGATCCGGCGCAGGGAGATCTCGTCGCTCGGGTTGAGCACGAGCTTCATGTACGCGAGGACGTCCTTCACCTCCTTGCGCTCGAAGAACTGCGTGCCGCCCACCACCCGGTGCGCGATCCCCTGCTCGCGCAGCGCCTCCTCGACGAGGCGCGACTGCCCGTTGGAGCGGTAGAGGACCGCGACCTCGCTCGCTCGCTTGCCCTCGTCGCGGACGAGGCGCCGGATCTCGCGCCCGACCCACGTGGCCTCGATCTCGGGCGTGCCGGCCACCGCGACCTTGACCCTCTCCCCGTCGGTCTTCTCGCTGAAGAGCACCTTGCGCCACTTGGCGTCGGTGCGCTTCGCGATGACGGCGTTGGCCACGGCGAGGATGGGCATGCGCGAGCGGTAGTTCTGCTCGAGCTTGACGACGCGTGCGCCGGGGAAATGCGCGTCGAAGTCGAGGATGTTGCGCACGTCCGCGCCGCGCCAGCCGTAGATGGCCTGGTCGTCGTCGCCCACCGCGCACACGTTGGGCCGCGCGCCGCAGAGCAGGCGAAGCATCTCCAGCTGGGCGCGGTTGGTGTCCTGGTACTCGTCGACGAGCACGTGCAGGTACTTGCCCTGCCAGCGCCCCCGCGCGGCCGCGTCGCGGCCCCAGAGGCGCGCCACCTCGCACACGAGGTCGTCGAAGTCGAACGCCTTGAACTGCCGCAGCGCCGCCTGGTACCGGGGATAGATCTCCTTCGCGATCTCGTCGTAGGCGTCGCCGTCGCGGTCGGGCATCTCCGCCGCGTCCTGGAACGCGTTCTTCGCGTTCGACAGGCGCGCGATGACCGCCTGCGCGTCGTAGGAGCGATCGGCGCCGGCCGCGCGCAGCAGCTGCTTGACGAGCGACGTCTGGTCGCCCTGATCGAAGATGGTGAAGGTGCCGCCGACGGCCTGCCGCTCGCGCTGGAGCACGCCGAGCCCGAAGGAGTGGAACGTGCTCACGGTGAGGGCCTTGGCGCCGGTGGCCCTCTTGCCGAGCATCTTGCCGACGCGCTCGCGCATCTCGCCCGCGGCCTTGTTCGTGAAGGTGAGCGCGACGACGGCCTGCGCCGGGACGCCCCGCTCGAGAAGGCGCACGATGCGGT
>JBOGYA010000267.1:0-4220 GCA_050696515.1 Solirubrobacteraceae bacterium | reverse complement strand
CGCGCACACCCAACTCGCCAGCCCGCGTGCAGCGCGAGCTCCAAGAACGCCGTACCCGGCAGCAGCACGACACCCGTCACAGCGTGGTCCCCAAGCCACGCATGGGACTCCAGCGACAGCCGGCCCGTGAACAGCCACCCCCCCTCATCCGCCAACGCGACCGCCGCGCCCAGCAGCGGGTGATCCACCGCGCCCAGCCCAGCGCCACCGACGTCGCCCGCCCTCCCCACGGCCGCATCGAGCCAATAGCGCTCCCGCTGGAACGCATACGTCGGCAGCTCCACCCGTCGGGCGCCCGAACCTGCGAACAGCACCGCCCAATCCACCGGCGCGCCACGCACCCACGCCTCGCCCACCGACCGCAGGAAACGCCCAAAGCCACCCTCGCCGCGACGCAGCGAGCCAACGACCGCGACGCCGCTGCCCACCCCCAGCGCCTCGTCCGCGGTCTCCTGCACCCCGACCGCCAACACCGGATGCGGACTGACCTCCACGAAGACCCGCTGCCCCTCCTCCAAGAGCTCCCGCGTCACCCGCCCGAACTGCACGGTTTCACGCAGGTTGCGATACCAGTACTCGGCGTCCAACCCCGCCATATCGAACAGCCCGCCCGTCACCCCCGAGTAAAACGGAACCTCGCCCGCACGCGGAGCGATTCCCGCGCACCCCTCCAACAACTCCTCCCGAATCGCCTCGACCTGCGCGGAGTGCGCCGCATAGTCGACCGGAATCGACCGCGCCCTCACACCCGCCGCCCGACACTCTCCGAGCAGCCCCTCGAGCGCCTCGAGGTCGCCGGAGACAACCACCGAACCCGGCCCGTTCACCGCCGCAAGGGCAACCCGGCCGCCCCAACCCCCGAGCAATGGCTCGACCTCCGCCGAGCCCGCCGCGACCGACACCATCCCACCCTCACCGGCCAAGCGCCGCAACGCCCGCGCGCGCAGCGCCACCACCCGCGCGGCGTCCCGCAACGACAGGCCACCGGCCACGCACGCCGCGGCGATCTCACCCTGGGAGTGGCCGGCCACCGCGCGCGGCCGCACTCCGCACGCGCGCCACAGCGCCGCCAGCGAAACCATCACCGCGAACAGCGCCGGCTGCACCACATCGACGCGGTCCAACCCCGGAGCTCCCGCCACGCCGCGCAGCACATCCTCGAGCGACCAGTCGACAAACGGCGCCAACGCCTCCCCGCACTCCCCAATCGACTCCGCGAACGCCGCCGAGCCGTCCAACAGCTCGACCGCCATGTCGACCCACTGCCCGCCCTGACCCGGGAACACGAACACGACCCCGCCGTCCGTGCCCACCGCGGCCTCGCCCCGCACCACACCCCCCGCGTCCTCGCCGCGCGCCAGCGCGCCGACCCCCGCCAGCAACTCCTCCCGGCCGCCACCCAGCACCACCGCGCGATCCTCGAGCGCCGAGCGGCCCGCCAGCGAGAGCCCGACGTCCACCACGGACAGATCGGCCTCCACCACGGACGCCCCCAACCGCGAGGCCTGCGCCCGCAACCCGCCGTCCACGCGACCCGAGACCACCCACGGCACCACACCGGCGCCGGCCAGCACGCCACCGCCCACGTCGGCGGCGGGCACAGCGTCATCCGGCGCAGGAGGCTCTTCGAGAATCACATGCGCGTTGGTGCCGCTGATCCCAAACGAGGAGACCCCGGCCCGCCGCGGTCCATCGCCCCGCTCCCACGGCCGCTGCTCGGTCAGCAGCGAGACGCCGCCAGCGGACCAGTCGACCTCACCGGAGGGCTCGTCCACGTGCAGCGTGCGCGGCAGCAACTCGCGCTGGAGCGCCATCACCATCTTGATCACACCCGCGACCCCCGCCGCCGCCTGCGTGTGACCGATGTTCGACTTCACCGACCCCAGCCACAGCGGACGCCCCTCCTCGCGCCCCTGCCCATAGGTCTCGAGCAACGCCTGCGCCTCGATCGGATCGCCCAGCGTCGTACCCGTGCCGTGCGCCTCCACCGCATCGACCTCGGCCGGCGACAGCCCCGCGTCCGCCAACGCCCGCCGGATCACCCGCTGCTGGGAGAGGCCGTTCGGCGCCGTCAACCCGTTGCTAGCGCCATCTTGGTTGACCGCGCTGCCCCGCACCACGGCCAGGACGCGGTGGCCGCCCCGCCGCGCATCGGAGAGCCGCTCGAGCAGCAGCATGCCCACGCCCTCGCTCCAACCGGTCCCGTCCGCACCGTTGGCAAACGACTTGCAGCGGCCATCCGCGGCCAGCCCCCGCTGACGGCTGAACTCCACAAACAGCCCCGGGCCCGCCATCACCGCCACGCCGCCCGCCAGCGCCAGCGAGCACTCACCCGCCCGCAGCGACCCGCACGCGAGGTGCAGGGCCACCAGCGAAGACGAGCACGCCGTGTCGATCGTCACGGCCGGGCCCTCCAGCCCGAACGTGTAGGCGAGCCTGCCCGAGGCGACGCTGGCCGCGCCGCCCGTCAGCGCGTAACCCTCCTGCCCGCCCCCCGCCTCGTGCAGGCGGGGGCCGTACTCCTGAGCCATCAGTCCCGCGAACACCCCCGTCTGGCTGCCGCGCAGTGAGGCCGGGGCGATGCCCGCGTGCTCGAAAGCCTCCCAGCACGCTTCCAGCAGGAGCCGCTGCTGGGGGTCCATCGCCAGCGCCTCCCGTGGGCCGATGCCGAAGAACGGCGCGTCGAACTCCCCGGCGTCGTAGAGGAAGCCGCCTTCGCGCACATAGCTGCTCCCGGAGTGCGCGGGATCGGGGTCATACAGGGCATCGACATCCCAGCCGCGATCCGCTGGGAAGCCCCCGATCGCATCCTGCTCGCCGGCTATCAACTCCCAGAGATCCCGCGGCGAGCGCACGCCGCCGGGGTAGCGGCAGCTCATCCCGACAATCGCGAGCGGCTCCTCGGCGGGCACGAGCGGCTGCTCGAAGCGCACGAGCGGCCCGCCGGCGGCGCTCGCCGACGGGGCTCCCGTCTCCGCGAGCTCGCCCAGCAGGTGGCCGGCCAGCGCAGCAGGCGTCGGATGACTGAACAGCTGCGCGGACGCAAGCCGCAGACCGGTGGCCGTTCTCAGCCTGTTGCGTAGCTCCACCACGGCCGGCGAGTCGAACCCGAGCTCCTTGAATGTCCGGTGCGCCTCCACCGCGCTGGGCGAGCCGTGTCCCAGCACTATCGCTGCCTGGGCACACACCAGCTTCCGCACGACGCGCTCCCTCTCAGCCGCGGGCATACCGCTCAGCCGCAACGCGGAGCGAGCGAGGGGCGCGCCGGGCTGCTCATCCTCATGCCCAGATTCAGTTGTCCGATCCCCAGAATCGGTTGTCCGGTTGGCAGCCACGGCGGCCGAGAGGGCCTCTGTCGGGGAGGGGGCCTCTGTCGGGGAGGGGGCCTCTGTCGGGGAGGAGGCCTCTGTCGGGGAGGAGGCCGGCAGCCAGTGCCGCTCGCGTTGAAAAGCGTACGTGGGCAATCTCACGCGCCTCACCCCCGCTCGCGCCAGCACCGCCCCCCAGTCCACGCCCACGCCAGCGACCCACAGGTCGGCCAGCGATGCCAGGAAGCGCTCTGGGCCGCCCTGGTGGCGGCGCAACGTGGCAAAGACCCCCACCTCCTGCGGCTCCTCGGCGGCCGCTTCGACGATCTCCTGTACTCCCACCGTCAGCACCGGGTGCGGGCTGACCTCGACGAACGCCCGCTGGCCGGCCCTCAGCAGGCCGCGCACAACCGGCTCCAGTTGGACCGGCTCGCGGGTGTTGCGGTACCAGTACTCGCCGCCCAGCTCCGCGGTGTCGATCGCCGTGCTCGTCACCGTCGAGTGGAAAGGCACCTCACCGGACCGTGGGGCGATTCCCGCCAGCCCATCGAGCAGCTCCTCGCGCAGCGGCTCGACCTGCGAAGAGTGGGATGCGACCGTCGCCGGGACTGCGCGTGCGCGGACGCCCTCCTCGACACACTCCTCCAAGAGCTCCCCCAGCGCCTCCAGGTCGCCGACCACGCCGACCGAGCGAGGCCCGTTCACGCCCCCCACCGCAAGCCGCCCGCCCCACCGCTCCAGACGCTCCCGCACCCATTCGAGGGGAGCCGCCACCGACACCACCCAACCCAGCCCGACCAGGCCCGCGAGCACCCGGCTGCGCAACGCCACCACCCGTACCGCGTCTACGAGCGAGAGCCCTCCCGCGACGTACGCCGCGGCGATCTCGCCCTGTGAGTGGCCCACCACTGC
>JBOGYA010000266.1:0-4240 GCA_050696515.1 Solirubrobacteraceae bacterium | reverse complement strand
GTCTACATGCTGCCGCAGGGCCTGTTCAGCGTGGCGGTCGCGACCGTGCTGTTCCCGACCCTCAGCCGCATGGCCGCGAACCGCGATCCGACTGCGATGCGACGCGCGCTCGGAATCGGCATGCGCCAGATCAACCTGCTGCTGATCCCGGCAGCCGCGTTCATGCTCGTGCTCACGACGCCGATCGTCAGGCTCGTCTTCGAACGCGGGGAATTCACCGCCCAGTCCACGCACTTCGTGTCCGTGGCGCTGTTCTGGTTCGCCTGGAGCCTGCCCTTCGGCGGCCTCAACCTGCTGCTCACGCGCACGTTCTTCGCGGTCCAGCGACCGTGGATCCCGACGCGCCTGGCGGCGCTCAACATCGTCGTCGACGTGATCGTGAGCCTCAGCCTGTACAAGCCGCTCGGCGTCTCGGGGCTCGTGATCGGGACGGTCGCCGCAAACGCCGTCATGACGGCGCTGCAGCTGCGCCGCCTGCGCATCGGCCTGAACGGCCGCCTCGACCTCGGCCAGACGGTCATGATCACCGTGCGCATCCTCGTCGCCGCGGCGCTGCTGGCGGGCGTCTCGTGGGGAGTATGGAAGCTGCTCGAGAGCCTGCTCGGCACCTCGCTGGTCGCCCAGATCGTGAGCGTCGGCGCCGCCGGCGCGGCCGGGGTGTTGGTGTACATCCGCGCCGTGCTCGTGATGCACGTCCCCGAGGCCCACCAGGTTCGCCGCCTGATCCGCACGCAGCTCGGGCGGGCATAGCGCGGGCCACCCCGCACCGGCCCGATCGTGGCCGGCATCTGTCGTGGAACAAGAAGGCCGGGCGAGCTTGTGGCCCGCCCGGCCGCCCCGGTCAAGGATCGCCGCTGAACTACTACGTCCCAGGACTTGTGTCTTTGCCTGGGCGGCATGACACTCCCGGCCACCGGGACTGTCCGCCGGCCCGAGAGCCGGCGCGTTGCCCGGCTGGGTCCACTTCGACCCCGGCCGAGTGGGCGATCCGCCGGACCTCGGAGGTTAGCGCGGTCTCCTACCGTCGGACGTGCACCTGGCCGGATTACGAACGGACGCCGCGCTCGCGGTCCTACGATGCGCGCAGCTCCGACTGCACCGGGGGGCCGTCGGACGTGCATCCAGCCCGAAAGCGAGCAACGTACGCCGCGGGGCACGCCTCGGGGCGTGCCAATCTAAAGTCCTAAGACCAACCGCGTCTCCCGACCTCGGCTCTCCGTACACGCCCATGGACCAGTCACACATCCGCAACTTCTCGATCATCGCGCACATCGACCACGGCAAGTCGACGCTCGCGGACCGCATCCTCGAGCTGACGCACACCGTCAACCCGCGCGACATGCGCGCGCAGGTGCTCGACTCGATGGACCTCGAGCGCGAGCGCGGCATCACGATCAAGGCGCAGGCGGTGCGCGTGTTCTACGAGAGCGCGGGCGGGACCACGTACCAGCTGCACCTGATCGACACCCCCGGGCACGTGGACTTCACCTACGAGGTGTCGCGCTCGCTGGCGGCGTGCGAGGGCGCGCTGCTCGTGGTGGACGCCTCGCAGGGCGTCGAGGCGCAGACGGTCGCCAACACGTACCTCGCCGTGGACGCCGGGCTGGAGCTGATTCCGTGCCTGAACAAGCTCGACCTCCCCGGCGCGGAGCCCGAGCGCGTCGCGGGTGAAGTCGCGGAGCTGATCGGCGAGCCGCCCGAGGGCATCCTGCGCATCTCCGGCAAGACCGGCGCGGGCGTCGTGGAGGTGCTGGAGGAGCTCGTCGCGCGCGTGCCCCCGCCGGCCGGGGACCCTGCCGCGCCGCCGCGCGCGCTGATCTTCGACTCGGAGTTCGACCAGTACAGAGGTGTGATCGCCTACGTCCGCGTCGTCGACGGGGTGTTCCGCAAGGGCGCGCCGATCCGCGCGATGGCGAGCGGGCTGCACGCCGACATCGACGACATCGGGTGCTTCTCCCCGCAGATGATGCCCACCGACCAGCTCGCCGCGGGCGAGGTGGGGTACCTCATCACCGGCGTCAAGGACGTGTCACAGCTGCGCGTCGGAGACACGCTGACCACGCGCGCTGGCGCGGCAGGCGGCTCCCCCACCCGCTCGGGGGCAGGCCACGGGCGTGCCGGCGCGGAAGCGACCGAGGCGCTGCCGGGCTACCGCGAGGTGAAGCCGATGGTGTTCTGCGGGCTGTTCCCGATCGAGTCCGACGCCTATGCGGACCTGCGCGACGCGCTGGAAAAGCTAACGCTCAACGATGCCGCCCTCTCGTGGGAGCCGGAGACCTCGGACGCGCTCGGCTTCGGTTTCCGCTGCGGCTTCCTGGGCCTGCTGCACATGGACATCGTGAAAGAGCGCCTGGAACGCGAGTACGACCTCGAGCTGATGGCGACGATGCCCTCCGTCGAGTTCGACGTGACGCTGACCAACGGCGAGGAGCTGGAGGTGCACAACCCCTCGGACATGCCCGACCCCGGCACGATCGCGGAGATCCGCGAGCCGTTCATCAAGGCGCAGGTGATCGCCCCACGCGAGCACGTGGGCGCGATCATGGAGCTCTGCCAGGAACGCCGCGGCGTGCACGCGGGGATGCACTACCTGTCCCCCGAGCGCGTGCAGCTGACCTACGACCTGCCGCTCGTGGAAATCGTGCTCGACTTCTTCGACCAGCTGAAGTCGCGCACGCGCGGGTACGCCTCGCTGGACTATGAGCTCAACGGGATGCAGCCCTCGAACCTCGTGAAGCTCGACGTGCTGCTCGCCGGCGACCCCGTGGACGCGCTGTCGATGGTGGTGCACCGCGACAAGGCCTACGACGTCGGCCGTGCGCTGACCGAGCGGCTGCGCAAGCGCATCCCCCGCCAGCAGTACGACGTGCCGATCCAGGCGGCGGTCGGCTCGCACATCATCGCCCGCGAGACCGTCAAGGCGTTCCGCAAGGACGTGATCGCGAAGTGCTACGGCGGGGACATAACGCGCAAGAAAAAGCTGTTGGAGAAGCAGAAGGAGGGCAAGAAGCGGATGAAGCAGGTGGGCCGCGTGGAGGTTCCCCAGGAGGCGTTCCTCGCGGTCCTGGAGCTGGGAGAGGAGTAGGGGTGACACGCCTGCTGTTCGTGTGCCTCGGCAACATCTGCCGCTCTCCCACCGCCGAGGGCGTGATGCGCGCGCTCGTACGCGACGCGGGCTTGCAGGAGCGCATCGAGGTGGACTCCGCGGGCACCGGCAGCTGGCACGTCGGGGAGCCGCCCGACGCGCGCGCCACCCGCGTGGCGCGGCGGCGCGGGATCGAGCTGGAGGGCGCCGCCCGGCAGGTGTGGCCGCACGACTTCGCAGAGTTCGACCTGATCCTCGCGATGGACGCCTCCAACCTGCGCAACCTGCGGCGCCTCGCCCCGGACGAGGACGCGCGCGCGAAGGTGCGGCTGCTGCGCGAGTTCGACCCCGCCGCCAGCGGCGACCTCGATGTGCCCGACCCCTACTACGGGGGGCCGAACGGCTTCGAGGAGGTGCTCGACCTGGTGCACGCCGCCTGCGCGTCGCTGCTCGAGCGGCTGCTAGCCGAAACGGGGATGCGAGCTTGAGGCGAGTGGCCCCCGGCTTCGGTGGCGGACGCCCAAACGGCCCTCTCGCAGTGAGCCGGTGGCGGCTGCACGCACCCGCGGCGAACCCGCGGCGCCGCGCCGGGCGCGCATGAGCCTGCCTGCCGGGGCCAGCTACGCCCGCCGCGTGGCCGGCGGGGACATCAACGAGGGATGGCGCGTCATACTCGCCGGTGGGCGCGAGGCGTTCGTCAAGACGCGCCCCGGAGCCGTCCCGGGGGAGTACGCCGCCGAGGCCAGGGGCCTCCAGTGGCTCGCCGAGCCCGGGGCGCTGCGCACGCCGCGGGTGCTGGAGGTCGCCTCCGAGTACCTAGTACTCGAGTGGGTCGAGCCTGGGCGGCTGAGCGCGGAGGGCGCCGAGGAGCTGGGCCATGGCCTGGCCGCCACGCATACCGCTGGCGCCACCGCGTTCGGCGATCCCGGCTTCGGTGCCGCGAGCTTCGGCTCCTTGCAGCTCCCCAACGACCCCGCTTCCGACTGGCCCGCCTTCTATGGGCAGTCCCGTCTGCTCCCGTTGGCCCGCATCGCCCGCGAGCGCGGAGCGCTCTCGGATGCGGGCGCGCGCGCGGTCGAGGCCGTCTGCGAGCGCCTACCCGAGCTCGCCGGTCAGCCGGAGCCCCCGGCGCGGCTGCACGGGGACCTGTGGAGC
>JBOGYA010000265.1:0-4265 GCA_050696515.1 Solirubrobacteraceae bacterium | reverse complement strand
GACGTGGCTTCTGCTCGGCATCGCCGCTGCCTTCCTCGCAGCCTTCGTCGCTATCGAACGCCGCGGCACAAGGCCGTTGGTGCCGCCGGCAACGTGGGGTGTGCGGTCGCTGGTCTCGAGCGCTGCCGTCATGCTGGGGACGACCGGCATCTTGGTCGGCTCTTTCTACTTGAACACGCTGTATCTCCAGAACGTGCTCGGCTATTCGGCCCTCAAGACCGGTCTGTCGTTCTTACCGCTCGCGCTTGTCATCCTCGCCGCTGCCCACCTCGCCTCACACCTGCTATCGCACGCCGGGGCCCGCGTGGTGGCGGTGGTCGGCCTTGCGCTGACGAGTGCCGCTGCACTGCTCCTCGCCATAGCGCCAGACCGGGCGAGCTACCTGACCGACCTTCTGCCCGGCTTCGTGCTGCTGGGAGCGGGCGTGGGACTCGTGTTCGTGGCGGTCACGGTCACAGCTATGGCCGATGTCGACCACGAACACGCGGGGCTCGCCTCCGGGATCATGACGACAGCCCACGAGCTCGGCGCCGCCCTAGGGGTTGCCATCCTTGCCGCCGTGGCCGCATCGAACGGCAGCCCCGTCCGCGGCTATGGGGACAGCTTCTTCTTGGCGGCGGGGATCGCCGGACTGCTCGCCGTCGTCGCTGCGATCGTGCTACCGGCCCTTCGGCCGGCACCGGGGACACACGTTTCAATGCACTAGCGTCGATGTGTCAGCCTGGTGCAGCCTGCGTTGAACCGCTCGCCGCTGCCTCGCGCTCGTTGACGAGCTTGCCCTGGGTGCGGCCGGATATCAGATGCCGCGCCGCCTCCGCCGCTTGCTCGAGCGGAAACGCGGTGTCGAGGGATTCGAACCCACGATCGAGGTTACCCCCGATGCCGGTTTTCAAGACCGGTGCGTGGGCTGTCCGATCTTGAAGTAGCCCATCTTCCGAAGCGCCCAGATCTCCTGGGCCTCGCTTAGCGAGTCCCAGTACGCCTTTGCCTCGCGCTCGCGCTGAGCGCGGCTCTGCCTCGCATGCGCCGGCGGCAGCGGAGGCAGAGTACGAGGGACGAATGGTGCACTTTTCGGCATTTCGGGCGTTCAAGAACGGACGCTTCTATGTTGTCAAGTCGAGTGGCTGTGTCTGTTTGAGTTGTTGGTAGAAGTGGCGGGCGAGTGCGCGTTTGACGCAGCGTTTGGCTTCCTTGGTGGTCTTTCCTGCGGCGAGCAGTCGCTTGTAGTAGGTGGCGGTTTCGGCGTGGTGGTGGACGCGTTGGAGGGCGATCACGTGCAGCGCCCAGTTGAGCTGACGGTCGCCGCCGCGGTTGAGGCGGTGTCGTTGGTGTTTGCCGCTGGAGGCGTCGATCGGACTGGTGCCGGCCAGGGCCGCGAAGGACGCTTCGCTTGCCATCCGTTCGGGATCGCCGCTTGAAACGAGCAGCTGCGCCGCGCAGACTGCGCCGACGCCGCATTCGGCCAGCAGAGTTGGTGCATGGTCTGAGACGAGCTGCAGAAGCGAGCGGTCGATCTCGCTGATCTCCGCGCTGAGCGCCTGGGCGCGACGCGCGATCCGTCCCAGCACGTCGGTGACGCCATCTGAGCGTGGCCGCAGCCGCGCCGCAGTCGACACCAGCTGCTTCTTGGGCACGCCGTCAAGACGACGGCGGAGATCGTCCGGCGCGGTCACGATCACGGCGTCAAGCTGGTTGAGCGCGGCCGTGCGAGATCGCATCGCTCCCCGCCGCTCGAGCAAGAGCACGCGAAGCTGCTCACGAGCACCACGGCCACGCGGCAGGCTCAAACCCTCGCCGGTCACGACCCGGCGCGCCGCCAGTGTCGCGTCGACCAGGTCGTTCTTGCCACCGCGCCGCTCGCCACGCTTGGGCCGCTCACACTCATACACACCGAAGCCCCGCTCGGCGAGAAACGCCGCCAGCCCAGCGCCGTAGCTGCCGCACCCCTCGATCCCAAACACCGGCTGGCCAAGCTCCAACGCCCAGCCAAGCAGGCGCTGATAGCCAACAGTCGTCGCCTCCGCGGTCAGGCACTCGATCTGCCGACCGAGCCGATCAAGCGCCACCGCCACATGCCACTGCTTGTGCGTATCTACGCCGATTGCCACCGTCCACCCAGTCACGTAGCCTCCCCTCATCGATGTGGTCGACCGGCTTGGACAGGGCTGTGTCGGGCAAAGGCACGCAAGCTTCTATCAGGTCACCGGCCAGTCGAACGACGCGACGGCGGGAGACTGGTCCGTTTGAAGGCAAGCCACTCAACGGCCGCCAGCTTGGTTGCGGGTCATCCCGCCGCCGCGTCGCACTCTCAGCCACGCCCCGGACGGACGCAGCCACCAAGCGACGCTACACAGCTTGGTTGAGCTGTGTAGTGTCGGTTGTGCGGGTTGGTGGTGTCCGGCCCGTGCGAGAGGGTGCGGCGGGCGGCGGGATGACTCGTGGTTTAGCTGGCCGAGTCGTGCCTTTATTTGGATCTGTCTCCCGCCGCTCGCCGTCCCTGGGTGCCGTCGTGACTTCATAGAAGCCTGACATCGCTCGACACAGCTCTGTCCGGCGGCGTCCTCCATCAGCCGTAGGGGAGGAGTAGGAATGATCGCAGTCGGGGTGGACACCCACAAGCACTGGCACGTCGCGGTGGCGCTGGATGCGCTCGGCCAGGTGCTCGGTGAGCTGGTGATGGCAGCGACCGCTGCTGGCTACGTCGAGTTGGTCGCCTGGCTGTCGGGGTTGGGCGGGGAGGTGGTGGTCGGGATCGAAGGCGCCGGCTCCTATGGCGCCGGCCTGTGCCAGCATCTTCACGATGTCGCTGTCACGGTGGTCGAGGTGGAGCGGCCGCGTCGACGCGATCGGCGCGCGGGCAAGTCAGATCACATCGATGCCCTGTTGGCAGCCAGGCGGGTGCTCGCCAGCGAGGGCGTCTCAACGCCACGAGCGGCCGGCGGTCACGCCGCACTCCGTGTCCTGCTGGTGGCGTATCGCTCCTGCGTCGAGGAGCGCACCCGGCTGCGCAATCAGCTGCAGGGCCTGCATGTGACGGCGCCGGTGGCACTGCGCGAACGAGTCGGCGACGGCAATGGCGCTCGACTCGCCGAACTAACTCGCACCTGCGTCCGCCCGCTCGCCGGGTTGGATCGGCGGCAACACGCCGCGGGACGCAACCCGTCCGCCCGCGTGCCAAGATCCGGTGGTGACGATCACGAGCCGGTGTGAGCTTTCTCGCTGGGTGTGGGTGATCGCGGCGGTGCCGTTTTTGGTGCTGGTCGCGACGAGCGCGCGGTACGGCTATCACCGAGACGAGATGTACTTCATCGCGGCGGGTTCACATCCGGCGTTCGGCTATCCCGATCAGCCGTCGCTGGTGCCGCTGTTGAGTTGGGCGATGACCAGGCTGGCGCCGGGGTCGTTGGTGGTGTTGCGGCTGCCCTCTGCGCTTGTGACCGCGGCGACGGCGGTGCTGGCGGCGCTGGTCTCGAGGGAGATCGGAGGCGGACGGCGCGCCCAGGTGATCGCGGCTGGGTGTACGGCGTCGTCGGGTTTCGCACTGGCGGTTGGCCACATCGTCTCCACGACGACGTTTGATCTCTTGAGCACGACCCTGTTGCTGTGGCTGATGATCCGGGCCGTCGGTCACAAGAGCCGTGCATGGGTGCTGGCGGCGGGTGTGACCGTCGGCGTTGGCTTTGAGGCGAAGCCGCAGGTGGGAGTGGTCGCGGCCACGCTTCTTGTCGCGCTCGTCGTGATCGGCCCCCGGTGGCCGCTGCGGTCGTGGTGGACGGCTGCGGGCGTCGTCGTCGCGGTCTTCCTGGCGGCGCCGTACCTGATCTGGCAGGACGCGCACGGCTGGCCGCAGTTGACGGTGGCCCACAACATCGCCGGGTCGGCCGAGGGCGGTCGGATCGGGTTCGTGCCGTTTCAGCTCGTGATGGTGAGCCCGGTGCTGGTGCCGGTATGGGCAGCCGGCCTGCTGGCGCCGTTTCGCAGGCCCGCATTACGTCCCTTGCGATTCGTCTCGCTGACGTATGTGCTGCTCGCGATGGCGTACATTGTCGGCGACGGCAAGGCCTATTACCTCGCCAGCCTGTACCCGGCGCTGCTCGGTTTGGGGTCGGTGCCGACGGCAGAGTGGACGCTTCGCGCCCGTACTCGAGCGCGCCTGATTACCACGGCGGTGATCGCGTCCGCCGCATTCAGCGCGGTGCTGGCGCTTCCGCTGCTTCCAGAGACGGCGTTGCAGGGAAGCCTTCCCATGGCGATGAATCCCGACC
>JBOGYA010000264.1:0-4271 GCA_050696515.1 Solirubrobacteraceae bacterium | reverse complement strand
GCGTAATGGCGCGCAACGTCCATATGGACACTTTACCGTCCATATGGACGTGTTTCAAGCCATATGGACCCTACAGCGGGATGTTCCCGTGCTTGCGCTTGGGCCCCGGCTCGCGCTTGGTTTGGAGCGTGCGCAGCGCCGTGATCAGCCGCGGGCGGGTCTCGTGGGGGACGATCACGTCGTCGATGTAGCCGCGCTCGGCGGCGGTGTAGGGGTTGGCGAAGCGGGCCTTGTAGTCGTCCATCAGCGTCTTGCGGCGCTCCTCGGGCGTGGGGGAGCCCGCGAGGTCGCGGCGGTAGATGATGTTGACGGCGCCCTCCGGCCCCATCACCGCGACCTCGGCGGTGGGCCACGCGAAGTTGAAGTCGGCGCCGAGGTGCTTGGAGGACATCACGTCGTAGGCGCCCCCGTAGGCCTTGCGGGTGATGATCGTGACCTTCGGCACGGTGGCCTCCGCGAACGCGTACAGCAGCTTGGCGCCGTGGCGGATGATGCCGCCCCACTCCTGCGCGGTGCCCGGGAGGAAGCCGGGGACGTCGCAGAAGGTGAGCAGCGGGACGTTGAAGGCGTCGCAGGTGCGTACGAAACGGGCGGCCTTGGCGGAGGCGTCGATGTCGAGCACGCCCGCGAGCTGGGAGGGCTGGTTGCCGACGACCCCGACCGTCCAGCCGTCCATGCGGGCGAAGCCGCAGACGATGTTCTTGGCGTGGTGCTCGTGGACCTCAAGGAACTCCCCGTCGTCCACGATCAGGCGCACCACGTCGCGCATGTCGTAGGGCTTGTTGGGGTTGTCGGGGACCACGTGGTCGAGCTCCGCGTCCATCCGCAGCGGGTCGTCGGTGGGCTGCACGCGCGGCGGCGTGCCGAGGTTGTTGGAGGGCAGGAAGCTCAGCAGGTAGCGGCAGTCCTCCAGGCAGGCGTCCTCGTCGGGTGAGGCGAACTGGGCCACGCCGGACTTGGTGTTGTGCGTCATCGCCCCGCCGAGCTCCTCGAAGCCGACCTCCTCGCCGGTGACGGTCTTGATCACGTCGGGGCCGGTGATGAACATGTGCGAGGTCTCGGCGACCATGAACACGAAGTCGGTGATCGCGGGCGAGTACACCGCCCCGCCGGCGCACGGCCCCATCACGAGGGAGACCTGCGGGATCACCCCCGAGCAGCGGACGTTGCGCAGGAACACGTCCCCGTAGGAGCCCAGCGAGACGACGCCCTCCTGGATGCGCGCCCCGCCGGAGTCGTTGATGCCGATCACGGGACACCCGATCTTGGCGGCGAGGTCCATGATCTTGCACATCTTCTCGCCCATCACCTCGCCCAGCGAGCCGCCGAAGACCGTGAAGTCCTGGCTGAACACGCACACCTGGCGGCCATCGACGGTGCCGTGGCCGGTGACCACCGCGTCGCCCCAGGGGCGGTTCTTCTGCATCTCGAACTCGTAGGTGCGGTGGCGCACGAACGTGTCGAGCTCCTGAAAGGAGCCGGGGTCGAGCAGCTTTTCCACGCGCTCGCGCGCGGTGTACTTGCCGCGTGCGTGCTGCTTCTCCTCAGCCTCGGGGGCGGAGTGCAGCGCCGCCGTGCGCAGCTCCTGCAGCTGGGCGAGCTTCTCCTCGTAGGTCTCCGGTGCCTTGGCGCGCATCATGGGCGTCCGATGTTATCCGCGCCACGCCCTTCCGGAGTCCCGCCCACGCTCGCGTAGGGACCAGTTTTTTTCACATGTTGCCGGGCCACAGCTCGCGTCTAACTGCGCGAGAACGGCCGGTGGTGCGCCGCGCCCAGGCGGTCGAGCACCGCCGTAAGCAGCTCCGCGTCCTGCTCGGCCATCGCCTCTTCGACCCGTGCCAGCTCGGCGGCGAGTTCGGCGGCGAGGTTCGGCGGCGGCTCCTCCTGCGCCGGCTCGGGCTGCTCGGGCTCGGCCTCGGCAGCGGGTGGCTCCTCGATCTCGGTGACACGCACCCTGCGGTGGCGGAAGAGGCGGGCGAGGAGCTTGGATCTCCGCGTTACGGGAGGGCTTTCCACGGCAGCGGACTCGGCCTCGGGGGCCGTCGCGGGCATCGTCTCGGGCTTTGAGCTCGACTCTGGCTCAGGTGTGGGCTCGGGCTCCGGGGCCAGAGCCTCCGGCTCCGGGGTCTCGCGGACGACGGTGAGCGTGACCTTGGTGCCCCAGCCGGAGGGCTTGAGCGCGACGGTTCCGGTGACCTCCTGCGCCTCCCACTCGACGCTCTGCTCGGGCTCGACGTGGGCGATACGGATCTCGCCAAAATCGCCGAGGTGCCGCGCGAGGGAGGCGGGGTCGCTCAGCTCGGCCCACAGCTCGGGCGGGGACTTCACAAGAGTGCGTTGCGCTTCGGTGGAGGGCATCCGCCCTCTTGTTCGAGCACTGCGCCTGGACTCCTTCAGCGGCCGCGGGTGGGCCGCTCAATCGAGGCCAAGCAGCTGCAAGCGATCGTTGAGGTCCCCCCGCATCTCATCCACGTACTCCGCGCCCGTGAATGCTCGGTTGCGCCAGGAGCCTGCGCCTGGAAGCGCCCGGCGCTTGATCAGCCCGCGCTCGTGCAGCAGCTCGGCGATCTGCACGGCGTTCGTGGCGGCGCCCTTGCGGAGGTTGTCGGCGACGATCCACAGGTCCAGGGCGCGCTCGTGGCCGGGGTCGCGGCGGATGCGCCCGACAAACACGTCGTCCTTGCCAGTGGCGTCGATCGCCAGTGGATAGAGCGCGCCGGAGGGGTCGTCCACGACAGTGACGCCGGGCGCGGCGGAAAGCAGCTCGCGGGCGCGCTCGGGCGTGAGCGGCTTGCGGGTCTGCACGTTGACCGCCTCCGAGTGGCCGTTGACGACCGGCACGCGCACGCAGGTGGCGCTCACACGGATCGCGGGGTCGGCGAGGATCTTGCGGGTCTCGTTGATGAGCTTGCGCTCCTCGTCGGTGTGGTCCTCGCCCGGAGCGAAGGAGCCCGCGTGGGGCAGGGCGTTGAAAGCGATCTGGTGGGCGTAGGCGCTGGGCGGCTCGATCTCGCGTCCGTGCAACAGCGCGTGGGACTGTTCGAGCAGCTCGTCAACCGCGGCCTTGCCCGTACCGGAGACCGCCTGGTAGGTGGAGATCACGAGCCGCTCGATCCCGGCCGCGTCGTACAGGGGCTTGAGCGCGACCACCATCTGCATCGTGGAGCAGTTGGGGTTGGCGACGATCCCGCGGTGCCCCGCGAGCGCGTCGGGGTTGACCTCGGTGACGACGAGCGGCACGTCCTCGCGCATACGCCAGCGCGAGGAGTTGTCCACTACCACGGCCCCGGCGTCGGCGAAGCGCGGCGCCCACTCGCCCGAGACGGAGCCGCCGGCTGAGAGCAGCGCGAGGTCGAAGCCCTGGATGGCCTCCTCGTCGAGTCCCTGGACGGTGAGGTCGCCAGCGCCGCGACCGGCGCCTTCGAGGACCCGCCCGGCGGAGCGCTCGGAGGCGAACGGGACGACCTCACGCGCGGGGAAGGCCCGCTCGCGCAGCAGGCGCAGCATCAGCGAGCCCACCTGGCCGGTGGCGCCGACGACCGCGACTCGGTAGCCCTCGCTCATAGGCCTTTCAGGGTACAGCGGCGCGCCTCTTATAACCCGCCCTCTACGCCCCCGTACGGGTGGCCATGAAGTAGATCGTCAGCACCACGAGCAGGTCCATCAGCGCGCCGACGGCGCCAATGCGGCGCACGAGCGAGTCGTGCTCGGCGCTGAACGTCACCGCGCCCTCGCCCGCGGCCGCCACATCTCGGTCGGCGACCTCCACGAGGCGCTGCTCGCGCCGCCCCAGGTAGGCGCCCTCGATCCCGCCGATCACGACTGCGACGGCGAGGCCCCACTGGACGTAGAACGCGCTCCACATGTGCAGGTGGGAGGCGAGGTAGATGCCGAGCACCACGATCGCCGCGAGCCCCGGCATGATGACCCGCTGGCTGATCGCGTGGAAGGCCCGGTAGAGCGAGGGCAGCGCGCGCGGGTCGGCCTTTGTGACGGCGCCGAGCAGCACGGGGTAGGCGAAGGTCGCGCCGAAGGCGATCACGACGGCGACGATGTGCAGCGCGAGGACGACTTCCCAGAAGGCGACGGCGACGAGCACGGGCGGATCTTATTGATCGAGGCGGCGCATATGCCAAGACCGGGAGCTGCCTATGCGGCTTGGCATAGGCGCCGAAGTGGAGACATTATACCGGCCCGGCCATACCAATGTATGCACGTCGCACTTGGTAGGCGATGAGATCAATGCGGTGCCGGTGGGCGCATGCGCCCAC
>JBOGYA010000263.1:0-4272 GCA_050696515.1 Solirubrobacteraceae bacterium | reverse complement strand
ATTATCGGTGCGAGCGCTTTCTCGATCTCCATGGAGACTTCAGGCGGCTGCAGGGTTTCATCGAAATCGGATTGGACGGTGATGGTCGGCGTCCGGTCGCGGCGTCTCAGGATGGGATCCTCGGCACGGATCTCGACTTGCCCGATCTGGCTCAAGGGAACCACGCGTCCGGTGCGGCTCGTCAGAGTCAGCTCACCGAGTCGTGCCGGGTCGAGGCGCTGGGGTCCTGCGCTTCGCGCCACCACTTCCACCGTACGAATATCCTCCCGAATCTGAGTCACAGGCACGCCAGTTAAGAGAAACTGAAGCTGTTCGGCTGCCTCGCTGGAGCTCAGCCCCATGAGCTGCAGCCGATCCTGATCAAGCACGAAATGGACCGTTGGGGTGCGCTCGCCCCAGTCCTGGTTCACCTGGCGGGTATGGGGATTTGCGCGCATGACGGCTTGGACCTGGTTGGCAATGGCACGCAGCTGATCGGGGTTGGGGCCCATGACACGGAAGTTGACCAGGTAGCGAGGAAAGGGGCCGAAGATGAGCTGGGAGACACGCACGCGGGCCTCCGGCGCCAGTCCCTGGGCGATCCGCTCGCGTAGCCGCCACTTGAGTTGATCGCGCGCCCGCGCATCAGGAGTCAGGACAACCAGTTTCGCGAAGGCGGGATCCGGCAGCTCGGGGTTGTAGGAAAAGAAGAAGCGTGGCGCGCCTTGGCCAATGTAGGTGGTGACGATCTTGGCCTCGGGTTGTTGGCGCACCCATCGTTCTACTTTGGTGGCGGCGGCCGTGGTCGCCTCGATGCTGGCCCCCTCCGGCATCTGCACTTCGACCAGCACCTCGGGCCGATCGGAGCTCGGGAAGAACTGATGCTTGACGAAACCCATTCCGAGTCCCGCCAGCAGGAACACCGCGACCACCATGCCAGCGACCTTGAACCTGTGGTCCACGGCCCAGGAGATGAGCCGACGCAGGCGCTGGTAGCGCGGTGTTGAATAGATCGCGGTGTGGCCGCCCGGCACGGGCGCGATCTGTGGGAGCAACTTGACACCGAGATAAGGTGTGAAGACGACGGCCACCAGCCAGGACACGATCAGAGCAAAACCCACGATCCAGAAAATGTTGCCTGCGTACTCTCCCGCCGTCGATCGGGCGAAACCCACGGGGGTGAATCCAATGATCGTGACCACTGTCCCCGCGAGCATCGGAGCCGCCGTGTGACTCCAGGCGTAGCCGGCCGCTTTCACCCGTTCGACGCCCTCTTCGAGCTTCACCACCATCATTTCAATCGCGATGATCGCATCATCGACCAGGAGTCCGAGGCCGATCACGAGCGCGCCGAGGGTAATCCGGTCGAATACGCGGCCGGTGAGGAGCATGAGGACAAATACCGCAGCGAGGGTCAACGGCACGGCCGCAGCCACTACGACACCGACGCGCCAGCCGAGGCTGATCAGGCTCACAATCATGATCACGGCAAGGGCGACGAAGAACTTCAGCATGAACTCGCCGACGGCCTCCCGGATGTTCACCGCCTGGTCGACCACCTTCGTGAAGCGCACACCCGCAGGCAGTGTGCGTGCGATCTGGTTCTCTTCCGCATTCAGCGCTCGGCCCAGATCCAATCCGTTCCAACCGTCCTGCATCACAACGCCGAGTACCAGGGCGGCCTCACCATCGTGGCGGATCAGGAAGGTCGCCGGCTCTTCGTAACCCCGTTTGACCTCGGCGATGTCCCTAAGTCTGAGCGTACGACCGCCGGCGGCGATCGGCGTATCACGGATCTTCTGCAAATCATCGTAGGCGCCATCGAGGCGCATGAACACCTGCGGCCCGTTCGTATCGATCGAGCCGGCGGGAGTCACGGCGTTTTGACGTTGGAGCGCGCCAAAAATGTCTCTCGGAGTGACACCGAGATTCGCCAGCCGGGCATAGGAGAAGTCGACGAAGATGCGCTCAGGGCGCTCACCCTGGATGTTGACCTTCTTGACGCCCGGTACGTGAAGAAGGCGCTGCCGTAGGGTCTCGGCTTCGCGGGTGAGCTCTCGCGGTGGCATGCCGTGAGCCTCGAGCGCGTATACGGCGAAGATGACATCAGAGTACTCGTCGTTGACAAACGGGCCCTGCACACCGGCGGGAAGTTTGGGCGCCTCATCCCCGAGTTTCTTGCGCGCCTGATAGAACTCCTCGGCAACCGCGGGGGCCGGGGTCTTGTCACTCAGCGTGACCATCATCACCGCGATGCCAGGGCGCGTGAAGGTCTCTACCCGATCGTACCAGCGCAACTCCTGCATTCGCTTCTCGAGCGGCTCGGCGACGAGGTCCTGCATCTGCTGGGCCGTCGCTCCGGGCCACGCGGCGGTAACCGTCAGGGTCTTGATCAAGAAAGAAGGATCCTCGGCGCGACCGAGGCGCAGGAACGCGTACGTGCCCGAGAGGATGATGGCGACGATCAGAAACAGCGTGATCGAGCGCTCGCGGACGGCCAACGCGGATAGATTGAACTGACTCATGTCACTCTCGCGCGACGCGCGCCTCAGTCACGTGAATATGCTGTCCTTCGTGCAGGAAGTGCCCGCCGACGGCGATGATCGGGTCTCCGATGTGAATTCCGCCGCTCACGATGCCGCGCTCACCATCGAATCGGATGAACCGGACCGGTCGGTACGAGACGGATGAGGACTGGCGCTCGAGCAGCCACACACCCGGGCCTCGTCCCTCGTCATCGATCGCTCCAAGTGGAACGGACAGGGCACCGGAGAGCTCCGACTCCCTCAGGTAGACTGTTACGGTCGCACCGAGCGGCGCTCTGGCCGCTGCTCCGTCCAACACATAGCGAGCCTCAAACGTCCGGGTCAGCGGATCGGCGGCGTCGGACAGCTGCCGGAGGCGCGCCGGGTATCGCGTGGCCGAGTCGGCATTCGCTCCATATAGGATAGCGTGAGCGATTGAGCCCAGCGCCGGACGCAAGGTCTCAGGCAGGTTGACCGCCGCCTCGCGCGCTCCGGCTCGTGCCACGCGGACCACGATCTGGCCGGCGGAAACAAATTGTCCCGGCTCCGCTAGGGTCTCCACCACGGTGCCGTCGGCATCCGCTACTAGCGTTGCGTACGCGCCTTCGTTCTGAGCGACTTTGAGCTGCGCTTCGGCGGCTGACAGCAAGGCTCGAGCGCTGTCCGCGGCAGCCTTGACCTGGTCGTAGGCCGATTGGGACACTGCGCCCGAAGACACCAGGCCACTGTAGCGTGCTTCGTCGGCGGCCGACTGCTGCAAGCGGGCCCGCGCCGCATCCACATTGCCGACCTGAGCCGTGATGGCGTGCGTGTAGTCCGTTCGGTCCAGGCGCAGGAGCGGCTGACCCTGATGCACCCCCTGACCACTATCGACCAAGCGCTCGATGACTTTGCCCGAGACGCGAAAACCCAGATTACTTTGGATGCGAGCGGATACGAGGCCAGTGAACGCTCGCTCGCCCACCTCGGCGGGCTGCGCCACGGCGACGTCTGCAAGCTGGGGGACAGCTCTCGGGTCCTGCGCGGATTGTGAGGGTGTGCAGGCTGTGAGGTTCATGGTCGCCGCCCAGAGGCCACCGGCGAGGGCGAGAGTTCCGATTCGAAACATATTTGTGCTCCCAAGAAAAAGATTTGAGTGACCACTCCCCCGAGAGGTCACCATCCGCCGCCCAGCGCCCGGAATGTACCCACCGCGGCCCGGGCCGAATCGGCACGCGTTTGCGCGAGCTCGTCTTGGGCGGTGAGCAACTGGCGATCGGCATCGAGAACATCGGTCAGCGCGATCACGCCCCCCTCGTAGGCTTCTTGCGAGGCATCTCGCGCCCGCTTCAGTGCGGCGACCTCCGTGAGCAACTCTTGGTTGTGAGCCTCGAGTTGCACCAGTGACGTGAATGCGTTCTCGACCTCTTCGGCTGCGCGCAGCACCGCCTGTTGGTAGCGGGCGAGTGCCTCGGCCTTGGCGCCCTTGGCCTGCGCCACTTCGGCGCCCACTTTGCCGAAATCGAACACCCGCCAGCGCAATCCCGCGATGCCCTGCGGCTGGAACGTCGCGGCTTTGAAGAGATCGCGCGGCACCGAGCTCTCGTAGCCGAGCACTCCCGCAAGGGAAATCTTCGGATAGTAGTCGGCGAGCGCCTGGCCGATCCGGGCATTGGAGGCTGCCAGGCGGCGTTCCGCGGCGATGACATCCGGCCGGCGGCGCAGCACCTCGAGCGGCCTGTCGTTGGCTGACACACCCGGCACGGATGGAATGTCGCGCGAAGTCTGC
>JBOGYA010000262.1:0-4296 GCA_050696515.1 Solirubrobacteraceae bacterium | reverse complement strand
GTCGTGGTGGTCGCTAGCCCTGCCGATGGCTCGGCGAATGGGCCTCGGGCGCTCCCCGAGCGGCACGTGGATCGCGTTCGTGCCTATCGCGCTGATGGCCGCGGCGGCCGGCCTCGCCGTGTGGCTGCTCCTGGGACAGCTGGGGTCGCGCCGGGAGGCCAGCCCGGCGCCAATCGCGGGAGCGCAGCTCGCTCCGCCGCCAGCCGCGCCGGTTGGCGTGCCGCACGACAGCGCGTCCCCCAGCGCCGCGCCCACGCGAAGTCCGTTGCGCGCGGTGGGCCGCGTGCCGAGAGCGGCGCTGGCCTGTGGGGTCGTCGCCTGGCTGAGCGCCGCGAGCTGGTCGATCGTCATGCCCCCCTTCCAGGTGCCCGACGAACCCGCCCACTTCGCCTACGCCCAGGATCTCGCCGAGACGGGGCGGCTGCCCGCGTCGAAATCGGTGATCTACTCCCCGGAGCAGCTGGCTACGGAGGAAGATCTCGACCACAACGAAGTCCGCTTCAGTGCGCTGCGCGGCACGATCTCCTCCCCGGCGCAGCAGCAGCGCCTCGAACAGGATCTCGCCCGGCCCCTGCCACGACACGGGGAAGGGGCCGGGGTGGCGGCGACGCAGCCGCCGCTGTACTACGCCCTGCAGGCGATCCCCTACCGCCTGGCCTCGTCCGGCAACCTGCTGGAGAGCCTCGCGCTGATGAAGCTGCTGAGCGCGCTGATGGCGGGCTGCGCCGCGCTCTTTGCGTACCTGTTCCTGCGCGAAGCGCTCCCCGGGGTCCCCTGGGCCTGGACGGTCGGCGGGCTCGGGGTGGGGCTATTTCCGCTGTTGGGCTTCATGTCGGGCGCCGTGAACCCCGACTCGATGCTGTGTGCGGTGTCCGCCGCACTCTTCTACTGCCTCGCACGAGCCTTCCGGCGCGGGCTCTCGACCCGGATGGCCGTGGCGATCGGCGTCGTGACAGCGGTCGGCTTCCTGACCAAGCTCAACTTCCTCGGGCTCGTGCCGGGCCTGACGCTCGCCCTGGCCATCCTCACTCGGCGCGCCGTGCGCAGCGAGGGTCGCACGGCCTACCGCTCCCTGGCGCTGGCGGTGGCGATCGGCGCACTTCCCGTGTGCGTGTACGCGCTGATCAACATTCTCTCGAACCACCCCGGCCTGGGAGAAGCTTCCTCAGGGATCGACCTGACCAGCAAACACAAGTCGCTGCTCGGCGAGATCGGCTACATCTGGCAGCTCTACCTGCCGCGGCTGCCCGGAATGGCCAACGACTTCCCCGGCCTGCTCACGAGCCGGCTCTGGTTCGACAGGTCGGTGGGGCTGTACGGGTGGCTGGACACGACTTTTCCCACCTGGGTCTACACCGCCGCGCTCCTCCCGGCCGGGTTGATCGTGGCCCTCTGCGCCCGTGCGCTGCTCGCGAGCCGCGCCGAGTTGCGGCGGCGCATCTGGGAGTCGCTCGCCTACGTCACGATGGGCTTGGGGGTGGTGGTGCTGGTGGGAGCGGACTCCTTCCTGCAGTTCCCCGAACGGGCAGGCGGGTACACGGAGCCCCGCTACTTTCTGCCGATGGCGGTCCTCTTCGGCACCGTGTTCGCCCTCGCGGCGCGTGGCGCCGGGCGGCGCTGGGGACCGGCGGTGGGCGCGCTGATCGTCGTGCTGATCCTCGGCCACGACATCTTCAGCCAGCTGCTCGTGGTCTCGCGTTACTACTACTAAGGGCTACGTGCTGCTGTTGGCGAAGTACTCGGCGTTGATCTGGGTGTACTTCTGCCACTCCTCGGGCAGCTGGTCCTCGGCGAAGCAGGCGTCCACCGGGCAGGCCTCCACGCAGGCGTCGCAGTCGATGCACTCGTCGGGATCGATGTAGAGCATCTCGGCGGCGTCGTAGCCGGGCTCGTCGGGCGTCGGGTGGATGCAGTCCACCGGGCACACCTCGACGCAGGAGTTGTCCTTGGTGCCGATGCACGGCTCAGCGATCACGTAGGCCATTCGCTCTTTCCTGGTTGGTTGGCAAGGAGGGGCATATTGTACGAACGATGCTGCTTCTTACCGGCGCCACCGGCCAAGTGGGCTCCGCGCTCTTGGGCCAGCTGCTCGCCGACGGCGTCCCGGTGCGCTGCCTGGTGCGCGATCCGCGCCGGCTGGGGGCCCGGCGGGTGCGGGTGCAGATCGCCCTCGGCGACCTCGCTGACCCGCCGTCGTTTCGCAACGCGATGCGCGGCGTGGACACGGTGGTGCACCTGGCCGCCTCGATCCGCGACCAGCCGCGGGGGTCGATCGAGGAGCTGGTCGGGATCGCCACCTGGCGCATGGTGCAGGCCGCCGAGCGCACGGGCGTGGAGCGTTTCCTGTTCTTCTCCGCGCTCGGCGCCTCGACCCACAGCCGGGCGCGCTTCCTGCGCGCCAAGGCGCTCGCGGAGCAGGCGGTACGCGAGGCGGGGGTGCGCTCGACAGTCTTCTCCCCGTCGATCGTGTATGCCCCGGGAGACCGCTGGCTGACGCTGCTGGAGCGCCTCGCCCTGCTGCCCGCGATGCCCGTAGCGGGCCAGGGCCGCGCGGTCTACCAGCCGATCTGGGCGGAGGACGCCGCGGACTGCGTGATGGGGGCGTTGCGCGGGGCGCCAGGGGTGGACGGTCCCGTCGGGTCGCGCGAGGCCGTGAGCGTGGGTCACCGAGCAGGCCCTCACGAGCGCTTCGAGCTCGCCGGACCGCAGACCCTCAGCCACGAGCAGATCGTGCGCCTGGTCCTGCGCTCGCTGAACCGCCGCCGGCCGCTCGTGCACGTGCCGGCACCCGTCGTCGCCCGCGCCCTGCGCCTCCTGGAGGCGGCGGCGGGCACGCGCGCCTTCGCCACATGGGACGAGGCGGAGCTGATGGAGGTCTCGATGACCTCCCCCCGCGGCGCCGCCGACGCCGAGCGCCTCGGGGTCACGCCGCAGCCGATGGGGGCGGTCCTAAATGGATGAGCCGCGGATTGAAAGTCCCTCACACGGCGCGCGATACGAGGCGCGCGAGAACGTGGAGCTTCTCCATATCAATAGGAGAGCCTGCCGGTGGTCTGGACCGTAAGGGAATCATTGGCATGGCGGTAAACAAGACCGTAGAGTCCGCCGTGCCCGCGAGCGTGCGCGTAGCGCCCGGTGCCGTGGCTAACCGTCAAGGAGCCCCCGAAGCTCGCTACGGTCCCCGTGGAGTGCAGTCGCGCCGACCCGTGGCCGCTGATCGATCCGCCGCCACGCGGGTAGAACGTGAAGGAGCCTGTGATTGCCGAGCCGACTACGAAGCGGGCTCGGACCTTGCCAGGAAGCGCCCCCGTAGCTGGGCCTTCCTCTTCAAGGATTTCGCCCGAGGTCCCGGTGAGGTGCAGGTGCGCTTCATCGGTCACGTTCAGGGTGCGTGCTGCTCTCGCGGGCACTGAGGATGCGCGAGCGGCGCATACCCACACGAGTCCGGCCAGGCCGAGTACAACCATCGTTGCGAGCGGTCGGACGCGATGCGCAGAGATCTGGCCATGCACGACCCGGCGAGCGTTATCGCGCCTCGCAGGGGTGCCCGACGTTTCGGGCAATATCCACATGCTTGAACAGTCTACCCTGGCCTCGCGTCATGGCCCTGCGAAGCGGTAGCCAGCCGCCGCCGTTCCCGACGGCGCCGAGTCGGAAACATTTTGGGGTGACTGTGGTGGTCTCGCCACATCGTGGAATCGCCCAGGTATGTACGATTCGGACGAACCGAAGATGGCCCGCAAGAAGCGACAGCAGCAGGAGGGACCGCAGCCAGGACGGCTGGAAGGCAAAGCGCCGATCAAGGCCGCTGCGTTGGCCGTGCTCTTGGAAGCGCCGGGGCATGGGTACGACGTGGCGACGAGGATCAATCGCCGGATGGGGCCGGGGACGATCGATCCGAAGCACATCTACGAATCGCTGAAGCAACTCGAAGTGGCTCAATTGGTCAGATTAGAGAAGGAGCCGATCCCGGAGCCGCCGGGGTTTCGGAAGGTCTACTATCCGACCGCGGCGGCGAGGCAGGCGAAGCGGGATTGGTTTCGTAGCCCGCCGGCCTTGGGCGTCCTGCGGGCGGATATCCATGTCCGCGTAGCCTGCTCGGAAGAGGAGGACGCGCCAGAACTGTTGCGTGCCCTCAAAGTTTATCGAGAGGACTTGTTGGAAGCGATCGAGGAGAACGCAACGATGACGTGGGCTGCCCCTCTGCATACGTGGCTGGGGTTCGTCATCAGTCATCTACGGGCCGAGGTCGATAAGCAGTTGCAGGCCGAGATCGAATGGGTCAACGACATCTCT
>JBOGYA010000261.1:0-4314 GCA_050696515.1 Solirubrobacteraceae bacterium | reverse complement strand
GGTGAGGTAGGAGCGCGCGAACAGCGTCGCGAAGCCCTCCGCCGCGAGATCCTGCGCGGCGGAGGGCCGCAGCAGCGTGGCGGGCAGCGCCGCTCGCGGCGGGTCGATCGCAAAGCGCGCGCTCGCCACCAGGCCCGCCACCGCCAGCGCGTGGAGCAGGTGGCGGGGAAGGCCCCGCCCGAGGCGGATCCGCCACAGGGGCCTCGTGGCGATCGTCACCACCGGACGCGGACGCTCGGCTATGGCGGGATCTGAAGACGCGGAGCCCATGCCTACCGTTCGAACCCGAACTCCGGGCGCGCCCCGCCCGTGGACGCGGTCGTGGCCGTCGGGGTTGCGGAGGCCGTGGCTGCGGCGCCTGCGGTCGCAGCCGTCGGGGTTGCCGCGGTCACCGGCGCCGATACAGCCGGGGTCGCGGCAGGATGCGAACGCAAGGGGACGTGCGTGTGCGCTACGACCGGCGGGGCGGCCGCGAGGAGAACGCGGCCCGCGAGACCGGACGGCGGCGAATGTGCCGACTTTGCGTCGCCAGGCGGTCCGGGCACAGCCTTCCTGCTGGCCAATCTCCGGTCGGTCCCCGCTCTCGATCGCACCTCGTTGAACGCGACCACGCCGGCCACTGCCGTGACGACAGCGGTCAGCGCCGCGATGCCGGCGACACGTCCCCACGGTCGCGGCTCGCGTCCGCCGATCGCAGCGACGTCGGGCTCGGCCTCCACGAGCCAGTCCTCAACGGCGAAGAACTCCTCCTCGGAGTACACGCGGTACGCCTCTCGGGGCGCCCTGCCCAGGAGCGTCATGTGCCGTACACCGGTCGAGCGGCCACGCGGGCGGCCGAGGGCCAAGGTGGGGAGTAACCCGGCCCCCGGCCGCGAGCGCGCGGGTGGGCAGCGCCGTGAGGTCGCGCCTGCAACCGACCTACGGCGTCCCAGGGGACGCGCCTATGGGGGTAGTGAGGGATGGTCATAGGTGGGTCCCTATCTCTCTGTTCCGACCCCGCCGCCAGAGTGGGACACCCGGCTCGCCCCCTCGCGCGCACGCCCACGCGCGATATGCCCCCCAAAAAGAGAACAACACCACACCCCCCGGTTCGCCTCCCCACGCGCGCCCGCGCACAACCGCCACCAAATCCGCCTACATGCATGCGCCTCCCCCACGCGCGCACGCCCGCGCGATATGCCCCCCAAAAAGAGAACAACACCGCACCCGGCTCACCCCTCACGCGCGCGCCCGCGCGCAACCGCCACCCAAATCCGCAATACCGATCGCGCCCCCCGGCGGCGCCGGCTCCCCCGCGTCCCACGGCTCAGTCTCCAACAGCCGCCGCAGGCGCGCGCGGGCGCGCAGGGCGACCTTGCGGTACTTCTCAAACGACCAGCCGTAGCGGTGGCAGAACTCCGCGCGGTCCATTCCGAGTGCGACTTGACAGACGAGGACCAATTGCTGGTCGGGGGTGAGACGGGGCGCGAGTTGGGTCACCCGCCGCAGCTGCAGCCGGTGGGCCACGAGTGTGTGAACCTCGGCGCGGGGGTCGGCCAGCTCGACTTCCCGCTCCCCCGGACCCCCAAGCGGGAGCGCGCCCTCCAGGGCCGCCTGCAACGGGCTGCGACCGCGGAGCGCGCGGCGGCGGTCACGCATCCGTGAGACGAAGCGCTGCTCGAGCGCGTTGGCCAGGTGCTCGCGGCTGGAGAAGCGCTGGCCCTGATGCGCACGGGCGAGGAGCTCGAAGACGGCTTGGCTCAGGCAGTCTTCCAAGTCCTCGCGCCGCAGCATGTGGCGGTGGGCGCGCAGCAGACCCTCGCGGCGGGCGTGCGCGACGAGCGCCACATGCTCCGCCTGATCAGCGGTGCGACGGTCCGCGTGCAAGGGGCCGCACGGGGGCGGCGTCGGGAGCGCATATCGGGTAGACACACAGGCATGTCGCGCCAAGCCGCCCATAGACCCCCCTCCCAATTCGGCAAGGGTCTACGCGCGGTCGATCGCTTTCAGCAGAGGCACCCCACAATGGCCTTCCCCATCGCGGTGCTGAAGAAGTACGACGACGACCAGGCGAGCCAGCTCGGGGCGCTGATCGCGTACTACGGGTTCTTCTCGATGTTCCCGCTGCTGCTGGTGTTCGTGACGATCCTCGGGTTCGTGCTGCAGGGCAACCCGGACGCCCAAGAGAGCGTGCTGCACTCGACGCTCAGCCAGTTCCCGATCATCGGCACACAGCTGAAGAGCAATGTGCACTCGCTGCAGGGCAGCGGGCTGGCGCTGGCGATCGGTCTGATCGGCGCGCTGCTCGCGGGACTGGGGATCACGGGCGCGACGCGCAACGCGTTCGACGTGGTGTGGGGGGTCCCCCGCAGGGAGCGGCCGAATTTCGTGGCGTGGCGGCTGCGCGGCCTCGGCCTGTTGACGGTGCTCGGGGTGCTGAGCATCCTCTCGACGGCCGCCGTGGGATATGTGACCGCGCAGACGCAGGGCCCAGTGGAAGCGCTCGTGGGGGTGCTCGGGGCGCTGGCGGTGAACCTGCTGCTGTTCTTCGCCGCCTTCCGGCTGCTCACCGCCGATGAGGTGCAGACCAGCGATCTGCTCCCCGGCATAGTGGTAGGCGCAGTCCTGTGGCAGGTCCTCCAGCACGTGGGGGGCTACTACGTGGACCACGTCGTGCGCCACGCGCGCGAGACCTCGGCGCTGTTCGCGTTCGTGCTCGGCCTGCTTACGTGGCTGTACCTCGGAGGCCAGGTGACGGTGCTGGCGGCGGAGGTCAGCGTGGTGCGCGCCCGCAAGCTGTGGCCACGCAAGCTCTTCTGAGCGCCGCTGCCCGTGAGAGACGAATGAGGATAGCCGGCTCCGCCGGCCTGGCGTACGTAACGCAGTCCCTCGCGGGTGCCGTGCGCGACGGGAGGGATAGGCACAACAACTTTTCGTCCCCTATACCAATCCGCCTCCGAGGCCCACGCGCATGACATGCCCCACCGGAGCCGATGGACGACAACCTTTTTCGTCCCTATGCCAATCCGCCGCAGAGGCCCCTTGCGCTCCGCAAAATCCTTTGTTATAGTAGCTATCAATTCGTAAGCTTATATGGAGCGTATACCGATGCCTACAAGCTCAGATAACAACGGGAAGTCCCAGCCAAAGCCCAAAGCCCGCCCGGCCGCAACCCAGCCGCAGTCCAAGCAGCTGCTACGGCTGATCCCGCTCGACGACACAGTGGTGTTCCCCAACATGGGGATCACGCTCACCGTCGACGTCGGCGAGGACGAGCGCGTCGTGCTCGTGCCCCATCACGAGAACGAGTTCCTCGAGGTCGGCACGATCGCCGAGGTCGAGGATCATCTGCGCCTGCCCGGCGGCGGGCGCGCCGTGGCGCTCTCCGGCCAGCACCGCGCGCTGATCGGCGCGGCCCAGACCGGCACCGACGGGGAGCTGCGCGTGGAGATCGACGAGCGCCCCGACGGGGTGCCGACCGACGGGCGCACCCGCAACCTCGAGCGCGAGTACCGCGCGATCGTCGAGGAGATCCTCGAGCTGCGCGGCGACGACGGGCGCATCGCGGCGTTCCTGCGCGCGATCGTCGAGCCCGGCCCGCTGGCCGACTCCGCCGGCTACTCACCCAACCTCTCGTACGCCCAGAAGGTCGAGCTGCTGCGCACGCTCGACGTGGCCGACCGCTTGGAGCTGGCCGTGAAGCTGCAGCGCGAGAGCTTGGCGGAGCTGCAGGTGCGCAAGCGCATCCGCGAGGACGTGCAGGACGGCGCGGAGAAGCAGCAGCGCGAGTACTTCCTGCGCAAGCAGATGGAGTCGATCCGCAAGGAGCTCGGCGAGGACGAGGGCTCGATCGTGGACGAGTACCGCTCCAAGATCGAGGCCGCGGAGATGCCCGAGGAAGTCGAGAAGCAGGCGCTGAAGGAGCTCGGGCGCCTGGAGCGGATGGGCGAGCAGACCGGCGAGTCTTCGATGATCCGCACGTACCTGGACTGGCTGATCGCGCTGCCGTGGGCCAAGCGCTCGGAGGAGCACCTCGATCCAACCGGGGCGCGCGAGGTGCTGGACACCGACCACGCGGGCCTGGAGGACGTCAAGGACCGCATCACGGAGTACCTGGCGGTGCGCAAGCTGCGCCAGGACCGCGGCATCGAGGCCGACCCGAAGTCCGGGGCGATCCTCACGCTGATCGGCCCCCCGGGCACCGGCAAGACCTCGATCGGCGAGTCGATCGCGCGCGCACTGGGCCGCGAGTTCGTGCGCATGTCGCTCGGCGGTGTGCGCGACGAGGCCGAGATCCGCGGCCATCGGCGAAATTAAATCTGCGCGGTCCCCTGG
>JBOGYA010000260.1:0-4326 GCA_050696515.1 Solirubrobacteraceae bacterium | reverse complement strand
GCGTGCGGGTGGTGGGATCGAGCGTGTGGAAGAGGCGGTCGCGCACCTCCACCTCCGCGCCCGCGCCACGGCCGTGGGCGGCGGTGAGCGCGTTCAGCAGCGTCGACTTGCCCGCGTTGGTGTACCCCGCGAGCGCGATCGTCGGCAGCGCGGCGCGCTCGCGCTCGGCGCGCATCACCGCGCGGGTGCCGCGCACGTGCTCCAGGCGCCGGCGCAGCGCCGCGATGCGGTTGCGCGCGAGGCGGCGGTCGGTCTCGATCTGGCTCTCGCCCGGGCCCCTCGTGCCGATCCCGCCGCCGAGGCGCTCGAGGTGGCTCCAGAGGCCGCGCATCCGCGCGAGGTTGTACTCCAACTGGGCGAGCTCGACCTGGAGCTTGCCCTCCGCGGTGGCGGCGTGCGCGGCGAAGATGTCGAGGATCACCGTGGTGCGGTCCACGACCGGCAGGCCCAGCTCGGCCTCCAGGTTGCGCTCCTGGCGGGGGGTCAGCTCGTCGTCGCAGGCGACCACGTTCGCGTCGCACTCGTGCGCGGCTCGCTTGGCTTCCGCGACCTTGCCGGGCCCCAGGTAGGTGTTGGGGTGGGGCTGCTCGCGGCGCTGCACCAGCTCCCCCACGACCGCCACGCCGGCGGTGCGCAGCAGCTCCTGAAGCTCCTGCACGCTGCTGTCGTCCCCGTCGGGAAGCGCCGCGACGCAGAGGGCGCGCTGGCGGGCGCGGGGCGATGCTCGATCCATTCACCCCCAGTGTAGGAGCGGCGCGGGGTCTGCGTGGTCGGGTCGGGCGCGCGGCCGCTGGGCACGGAGGCCCAGCGCCCACCCGCTTGGTCGCGGCGTCAACCCGCGTGGACGATCCCTAAAAATGCTCAGCTCATCGCGGCCAGCCGCTCGACGGCCTCCGCCAGGCGCTCGTCGGGGGTGGTGAGCGCGATTCGAAACCACCCCTCGCCGCTCGGGCCGTAGGCGCTGCCGGGGGAGATCACGACGGCTGCGCGCTCGAGCACGTGCTCGCAGTAGGCGACGGAGCTCTCGAAGCCGGCCGGCACGGGCGCCCACACGTAGATCGTGCCCTTCGGCGGCGTCACATGCACGCCGGCTCGGGCGAGCGCGGCGCAGACGAGGTCGCGGCGGATGCGGTACAGCTCGTTCATCGAGGCGACCTCCGCGTCGGCGTCGGGGGAGAGCGCGGCGACGCCCGCGAGCTGCACGGCCTCGAACAGCCCGGAGTCGATGTTGGTCTTCAGGCGCCAGTACGTCTCGAGCGCCTGCGCGTTTCCGACTACCGCCGCGCAGCGCCAGCCGGTCATGTTGTAGCCCTTGGAGAGCGAGAACACCTCGATCCCCACCTCCCGCGCGCCGGGGGTCGCGAGGAACGAGGGGGGGCGGTGGCCGTCAAAGGCGATCTCCGAGTAGGAGTTGTCGTGCACGACGAGCACCTCATGCTCGCGGGCGAACTCCACGACGCGCGCGAAGAACCCCTCGGGGGCGAGCGCACCGGTGGGGTTGTTGGGGTAGTTGAGGTACATCAGCTTCGCGCGCGCGCAGTCGGCGGGGGCGAGCGCGTCGAGGTCGGGCACGAAGCCGAGCTCGGGCACGAGCGGCATCGCGACGGGGTCGGCGCCGGCGAGCAGCGGCCCGCAGGTGTAGACGGGGTATCCGGGGTCCGACGCGAGCGCGGCGTCGCCGGGGTCGAGGAAGGCGAGGTTGAGGTTGAAGATCGCCTCCTTGGCCCCGATCGCCGGGATGATCTCGCTCGCGGGGTCCAGCCGTACGTCGAAGCGGCGCGCGTAGAAGTCGCCGATCGCTTCGCGGAAGTCCGCGCGGCCGCGGTTGGAGGGGTAGCGGTGGGTCTCGGGCTCCGTCACCGCCTCCTGCATCGCCTCCACGATCAGCGGCGGGGTCGGCCGGTCGGGGTCGCCGATGCCGAGGCTGATGACGTCCACTCCCTCCGCCTGCTTGGCGGCGATCTTGCGCTCCAGCTCGGCGAACAGGTACGGCGGAATGCGGTTTAGCCGCTCACTGGGTCTCATGATCTCCCTCCATTTTTGACAGGCTTTTCGGGAGGGGGTCTGAAGGCCCGCCCACCCGGGCTCGCCCTCCCCCAGCTATCTCACTCGGTCTCATGCAGCTCCTTCAGGAGGTCGTCGCTGAGGCGCCCCTCGCACACGGGCCGCGCCCAGCCGGTCAGGTGAATTTGCAGGTCCTCCCCCACCTCGACCTGCAGCTCGCCGCCGTCGAGGGCGACGGTGACCGTGCTGGAGGCGTGTGCGGAGCCGCTCGCCGGCGGGGGTCCCGCCTCGTTTGCCTCCGCGGGCGAGGAGTGGCGCTGGGCCACGACGTGGGCGACCGCGGCGCCGGTGGCGCCGGTCCCGGAGGAGAGCGTCTCCCCCACCCCGCGCTCGAAGATCCGCGCACGGATGCGGCAGGGTTCGGTCTCGGTGTACCAGGAGACGTTGGTGCGGTTGGGGAACAGCTCGTGGCCTTCGATCGCGGGGCCGATCGCGGGCAGGTCGAGCGCCAGCAGCGAAGCGAGGTCCTCGACGTGGATCGCGCACTGGGGGTTGCCGATCGAGATGTGCTGGAAGCGCCACCGGCGCCCGGCGGCGCTCAGTTCGCCGTGGCCGTTCGGCGGGCCGCTCGGGAAGCCCCGCGAGGTCGTGGACGCGGCGCCCATGTCGATGCGGCAGCTGTGGGGGCTGAGGATCGTCGGGGCGATCGCCCCCGCGGCCGTTTGGATCGAGAAGACGTCCTCCTCCGTCCACCCGTGGCGGCGCAGGTAGAGCACGGCCTCGCGGGCGCCGTTGCCCGACAGCTCCGCCTCCGACCCGTCCGGGTTGTAGATCCACAGGCGCGCGACGAAGCTCGGGTCCTCGCTGGGGGCGAGCAGCAGCACCCCGTCGGCGCCCACCCCGAAGTGCGGGGCGCAGAGCTTGCGGATGCGCGGCGGGGTGAGCTCCAGCGGCAGCTGCTCGCGCTCCAGGATCAGGTAGTCGTTGCCGAGTGCCTGCCACTTCTCGAATCTGAGCTGGCGTGTGTCTCCGTGGGCCATGCGCGCCGCAGTCTAAGCGCTCCCCCGGCTCGGCACGGACGCGAACGGTGCCGTCAGACGGCATCGGCGGACGCGCGACCCGCGGCGAGCGCGATCTCCGCGGCGAGCTCCGCGGGCGCGCGGCCGGTGACGTCGATCAGGTGCACGCCGGCGAGCTTGCGCATCCAGGCGAGCTGACGGCGGGCGTAGTTGCGGGTGTGGCGCCGCATCGCCTCGACGTCGCCGGCCAGCAGCTCCTCGAACCCGAGCGCCTTGCGCGCGGTGAGCGAGGCCCCCGCGGCGTGCGCGCGCAGCACCTCCTCGCGGGCCCCCGCGTCGAGCATTCGCTGTACGCGCGCGTCGATCCGCGCGTACAGCCGCTCGCGCTCCATCGTGAGCCCGACGAGCAGCGTGGGCCGGCGCGTCTCGGCGGTCCACAGCTGCGAGGGACCCTCGGGCGGCTCGAGCTCCCCGGCGTCGAGCAGCTCCATCGCGCGGACGAGCCGCTGACGATCGGTGGGCTCGATGCGCTCCGCCGCCCAAGGCGCGTGGTGGGCGAGGCGGGCGTGCAGGGCGCCTGGCCCGTGGCGCTCGAGCTCGGCCATCCAGCGCTCCCGCACGCCCTCGGAGGGCGGGGGGCGCATCCGCAGCTCGGTGAGGGCGGCGCGCAGGTAGAGGCCGGTCCCGCCGACGACGATCGGCCGGCGGCCCTGCGCCAGCAGCCCGTCGATCTCGGCGTGCGCGAGCTCGGCGTACTGCCCCGCGGAGAAGCTCGCGTCGAGCGGGAGGAACGAGACGAGGCGGTGCTCCAGCGCAGCCCGCTCGGAGGCGGAGGCGACGCCGGTGAGAGTCTCGAGGCCCGTGTACACCTGCAGCGCGTCCGCGGACACGGCGACGGGGTCCTCTCCCGCGGCCCGCAGCCGCGCGGCGAGCGCGACGGCGAGGGCGGTCTTGCCCACGCCGGTGGGGCCGAAGAGCGCGAGTACCTCCACTGCCGTAGCCTTGCAGGTGGTGTCCCAAGTCAGAATGCGACGGCGCGCCGGCGCCCGGCCAACACACACCGAAGCTGCCTCGAGCACATGAAGCTCTCCGGATCGACGGTGCTGCTGACCGGCGCCACGGGCGGCATCGGCCACGCGATCGCGCGCGAGCTGCACGGCCGCGGCGCGCGGCTGGTGCTGACGGGCAGGCGCGTGGACGTGCTGGAGCCCCTCGCCGCGGAGCTCGGCGCCACCGCGCTCGCGGCCGATCTGGCCGACCGCGTGGCGGTCGGCCGCCTGCTGAGCGAGGCGGGCGAAGTGGA
>JBOGYA010000259.1:0-4342 GCA_050696515.1 Solirubrobacteraceae bacterium | reverse complement strand
GGCTGGGGCTGCCCCACCTCTCGATCGACCTGCGCGAGGAGTTCCGCGCCGGCGTCGTCACCGGCTGGCTCGCCGGCTACGCCCGCGGGCACACGCCCAACCCCTGCGTGCGCTGCAACGGCTCCGTCCGCCTCGACGCGATGCTCGACCTCGCCCGGCGCCTCGGCGGCGAGCGGCTCGTCACCGGGCACTACGCGCGCGTGCACGTAGACGATCGCGTGGGGGCCGGCGCAGCGGGGAACGGCGGGGGCGCCGCCGGGCACGACGGCGGGACGTCGCTGCCGCTGCTGCGCATGGCCCGTGACCCCGTCAAGGACCAGAGCTACGTGCTCGCCGGCCTCGATCCGGAGTCGCTCGCGCGCCTGCGCTTCCCGCTCGGGGGGATGACCAAGACGCAGGTCCGCGAGATCGCCGAGCGCGAGGGGCTCGCGGTGGCGCGCAAGCCCGACTCTCAGGACCTCTGCTTCCTCGCGGGCACCGACCTGTCTCGCTTCCTCGCGCGCCACGGGGGCGGATTGGGAGCTACCCAGCCCACCCACCTCGCCGGCACAGCGGCTCGCGGCGGGAGCGCCGGCGAAGAGGGCGGCTCCAAGGGCGCAGACGGAGGGAGCGTCCTGGATCTGCAGGGCAGACGGCTCGGCACCCACCATGGTGCCCACGCCTTCACCGTCGGCCAGCGCCACGGCCTCGGCATCGGCGGCCCCGAGCCCCTGTACGTGCTGCGCACCGATCCCCGTGCCAACACGGTCACCGTCGGCCCCCGCGAGGCCCTGCTCACCAGCACGGTTGCCGTCCACGACGTGACCCTGCGCCGCCCGGGCGTTCGCGTCGACGGGGTCAATGTTCGCTCCCGCGGGCGCCGGTACCCCTGCCGCCTGGCCCGCGAGCCCGGGGCCGGCGCGCACGCCGCCGTCGAGGTGCAGCTGCAAGAGCCGATCGAGCGCACCGCCCCCGGGCAGATCGCGTGCCTCTACGAGGGCGACGTGATCCTCGGCTACGGCACCGTCTCCGCGTAGCGCCCAGCGCCTAAGATCATCCGACCATGACCTCGGATGAGATCCGCGAGCGCTACCTGGCCTTCTTCGAGGAGCGCGGCCACCGGCGGCTGGCATCGGCCTCGCTCGTGCCGCCACCCGACGATCGCACCGTGCTGCTCACCACCGCCGGGATGCAGCCGCTGAAGCCCTACTTTCTCGGGCGCGAAGCGCCGCCCGCGCCCACGCTGACGAGCTGCCAGAAGTGCTTTCGCACGCCCGACATCGAGAAGGTCGGCTCCACCCTGCGCCACTTGACGTTCTTCGAGATGCTCGGCAACTTCTCGATCGGGGAGTACTTCAAGCAGGGCGCGATCGAGCTCGCGTGGGAGCTCTCGCGGGAGGTGTTCGGCTTCCGCGCGCAGGACATCTGGGTCACCGTGTTCGACGGCGACGAGGCCCTTGGGCTCGGGCCCGACGCGGAGGCGATCGAGCTGTGGCAGGCGGTCGGCGTGCCGCGCGAGCGGATCGTCGGCTGCCCCCGCTCGGAGAACTTCTGGGAAGCCGGGCCGGTCGGCCCCAGCGGCCCCTGCTCGGAGCTCTACCTCGACCGCGGCCTCGACTTCGGCGCGGCCGAGGACCTCCCCGGCGGCGAGAACGAGCGCTTCCTGGAGTTCTGGAACCTCGTGTTCATGCAGTACAACCAGGAGCCGCACGACCACCTCGTGGAGCTGCCGACGCGCAACATCGACACCGGCCTCGGGCTCAACCGCATGGCCGCGATCCTCCAGGGCAGGGAGTCGGTGTTCGAGACCGATCAGTTCCAGCCGTTGATCGACCTCGGCGAGGAGCTCTCCGGGCGGCGCTATGGCGAGGAGCCGACCACCGACCGCGCGCTGCGGATCCTCGCCGACCACGCCCGCGGCATGTCCTTCATGGTCGCCGACGGCGTCGTCCCCTCCAACGAGGAGCGCGGCTACGTGCTGCGTCACGTCATGCGCCGCGCGATCCTGCAGGCGGTCCGGCTCGAGATGGAGAGCGGGTTCCTCGTTCGCTACGCAGAGGTGGTGCGCGAGCTGATGGGCTCCGCCTACCCCGAGCTGGTGGAGCAGCGCGAGGCGATCGGGAAGTGGCTCGCCTCCGAGGAGGAGTCCTTCGGACGCACCCTCGCGCAGGGCACCGTGCTGCTGGAGGAGCTGATCCAGACGGCGCTCGACGCCGGCGCACAGGAGATCGCCGCCGCCGACGCCTTCACCCTGCACGACACCCATGGCTTCCCCTTCCCTCTGACCAGGGAACTGCTTGCAGAGCGCGGCCTCGGCGTCGATCCCAAGGGCTTCGAAGCGCTGATGGGAGAGCAGCGTGTTCGCAGCCGCGCCGGACTGAGCATGAAGGCGAGCATGGACCCGAAACTCATACGGAGTCAGGCTGGCGAGAACCCTCGCGAGCGCGCGCGCGAGCTGGCCGCCGGCGTAGGCTTCCAGACGCGCTTCACCGGCTATGAGACGGAGCTGCAGCGCACCACCGTCGGAGCGCTGGCGCAGGAAGACGGTCACTACCTGGTCAAGCTCGCCGAGTCCCCCTTCTACCCCGCCGGCGGCGGCCAGGTCTCCGACACTGGCACGATCGAGTGCGAGCACGGCGACTGCCGCGCGCGCGTGGAGGGCGTCTTCCGCCTCGGCGACGACCAGGCGCTCGCGGTGGTGCTGGAGCGGGGGTCGCTGAACCCGGAGGAGCCAGTGCTCGCGCGCGTCGACCACGCCGCGCGCCACGCCACCGAGTGCAACCACACCGCCACCCACCTCCTGCACGCGGCGCTGCGCGAGCGCCTCGGCGCGCACGTGCGCCAGGCCGGCTCCTACGTCGGCCCGGACAAGCTGCGCTTCGACTTCAGCCACTCCCAGGGGCTGAGCGACCAGGAGCTGCGCGACGTGGAGGACCGCGTGAACGAGTGGATTCTCGCCAACGACCCCGTGCGCCCGATCACGACGACCCTCGATGAGGCCAAGCGTCTGGGTGCGATGGCCCTCTTCGGCGAGAAGTACGGCGACGTCGTGCGCATGGTGCAGATCGGCGAGGGGGAGTACTCCCGGGAGCTGTGCGGTGGCACCCACGTGCGCTCCACTGCCGAGATCGGTGTCTTTCACATCCAGAGCGAGCGGTCGAGCGCCGCCAACGTGAGGCGCATGGAGGCGGTCACCGGGCCGGTGGCGGTGCAACTGCTGCGTGAGCGCGACCGTGGGCTGCGGGCTATCGAGGAGGCGGCAAGGGCTCCCGCGGAGCGCATACCCGCCATGTTGAGCTCGGCGCCCGCCGCGGCCAAGTCGGGCGCGGCGCCGGGAACGACGGCGGTGAACGCCGACGCCCTGGTGGAGAGGGCGGTCGAGGTGGGGGGGGCGCACGTGTTGACGAGCACCGTCGAGGTCGCGGACCCGAAGGCCCTGCCTGAGCTTGTGGATCGCTTGAAGGGCAGGCTCCCCGATGCCGCGATCGTGCTCGGCGGGGCGCTCGACGGGCGCGTGCACCTGATCGTCGGCGTCGCCCCCTCGCTGGTCGCTCGCGGAGTGAAGGCCGGCGCGATCGTCAAGTCTGCCGCTGCGGTCGTGGGTGGTGGCGGCGGCGGGCGCGACACACTCGCCCAGGCCGGAGGACGCGACGTGGAGAAGCTCGACGACGCGCTGGCCGCCGCCAGGGCTGCGATCGAGGTCGCGCTGGCCGGCAGGGTCGTTGATATAAAAAATTGAGTTGCGTATAGCTTTTGTTGGACACAACTCCAAAAGAACATATGTACTCCCCCTCCGCCATCAACTGTCTTTATCGGCCTCGCGAGGGCTCGCGCCGCCGGCCGTGCAAATGATGCGCGTGCTCGGCCTCGACTACGGCAGCGCCCGCTGTGGCTGTGCGCTGGCCGACCCGACGGGGACGATCGTCACCCCGATCGAGACGGTCGCACGACCCGCGACCCGCCGCGGGATGGACGCGCTGGCCACGCTCGTCACCGAGCGCGAGGTGCAGCGCGTCGTCGTCGGCCTGCCGCTGTCTCTGAGCGGAGAGGACAGCGAGCAGACGCGCGAGACCAGGGAGTTTGCGCGGCGGCTCATGCGGCGGCTGGGGGAGGAGGTGCCCGTGGAGCTGCACGACGAGCGCTTCACGACACGCATGGCCCAACGGATGGAGGGCGCCGCCGCACCCGAGGACTCCCGCGCGGCCGCGCACATGCTCGAGGGATGGCTGACGGCTCGCGACGACCGGATTGCCAACACCTTTACCCCTCCCTCTACGGAGAATCCCGGACGGCCTGCGGGGGCTGGACGGCCCAACACTTCTCCCCCTCCCCCTACGGGGGATCCTGGACGGCCCGTCAGGGC
>JBOGYA010000258.1:0-4359 GCA_050696515.1 Solirubrobacteraceae bacterium | reverse complement strand
GAACGTCGAGGCGAGCATCGGGATCGCGCTCGCGCCCGACCACGCGGTGAACGCCGACGAGCTGCTGCAGCGCGCGGACATGGCGCTCGACCGCGCGCGCACGCGGCGCGGCAGCGTGGAGGTGTACTCGCCCGAGCACGACCGCTCGGGCGCCGAGCGGCTAGCGCTGCTGGGTGAGGTGAGGCCCGCGCTGGAGCGGGGCGAGTTCACGCTCTTCTACCAGCCCCAGATCGCCCTGCGCACCGGGCGGGTCACGGGCGTGGAGGCGCTGCTGCGCTGGCGCCACCCGCGGCGCGGGATGATCCCGCCGCTGCAGTTCATCTCGCTGATCGAGCAGACGGCGCTCGTGAGCCCGGTGACGCTGCACGTGGTCGACCTCGCTCTGCGCCAGGCCGCGCGCTGGCGCGAAGGGGGGCTGCACCTGGGGATGTCGGTGAACCTCTCCGCGCGCAACCTCCACGACCCCGAGCTGCCCGAGCAGATCGGAGCGCTCCTGCGGCGGCACTCCGTCCCCGCCGCGACCCTGACCGTGGAGGTCACCGAGAGCGCCGCGATGGCCGACCCCGCCACGGCGGTGGGGGTGCTGGAGGCGCTGCGGGCGCTGGGCGTGGGTGTGTCGATCGACGACTTCGGCAGCGGCAACGCCTCGATCGCTTACCTCTCGAAGCTGCCCGTCGGCGAGCTGAAGATCGACCGCTCGTTCGTCACCCCGATGTGTGGAAGCCCCCGCGAGGAAGCGATCGTGCGCACCACGATCGATCTCGCCCGCCACCTCGAGTTGCACGTCGTCGCGGAGGGCATCGAGACCGCCGAGGTGTGCGAGCGCCTCGCGGCGATGGGCTGCGACGCCGGCCAGGGCTACCTGATCTCCCGCCCCGCCCCCGCCGAGGAGCTCACTCCGTGGTTGGTAGGCAGGATCGGCGAGGACTCCATGGCGGCGGGGTCAATCGTCTGAGACGTAGCTCGACCGCCTGAGGACAGGCTCAACTCCCGAGGGCGGGGGCACAGATGCAGCGGCCGACGGACCGCCCAGCCGACGGCCTACTCTGACGCGATGCGAGCGCTCGTGCAGAGAGTCACCCGCGCCGCCGTGTGCGTGGAGGGCGACGAGGTGGTGAGCATCGGCCCCGGGCTGTTGGTGCTGCTGGGGATCGCCCACGACGACGACCTCGCCACGGCCGAGCGGCTGGCCGGCAAGGTGCGCGCGCTGCGCGTCTTCGCAGACGCCGAGGGCCGCATGAACGAGCCCTTGGGGGAGCGCGAGATCCTGTGCGTCAGCCAGTTCACTCTCTACGGCGATGCCAGCAAAGGCAACCGCCCGAGCTTCGCCGCCGCAGCCGCAGCGGCGCACGCCGAGCCGCTGTACGAGCGCTTCTGCGACGCCGCCGGCGCCAAGCGAGGCGTGTTCGGCGCGCACATGCACGTCGAGCTCGTCAACGACGGGCCGGTGACCGTGCTGGTGGAGGGGTGACGGGCTACATCCAGGCGTGCCGGATCGCGACGCGCTGAGCAAGGTGCCTAGAGGTGAACGGCGCGATCAGGATCGTCCAGGGCTCGGACCGCCGATTCGGGAGCCGCGGCCAGGTGGGTGCGGACACCATATGAGCTCTCTCACCGAGCGATTACACCGCTCTTAGTGGCCATGCTGACACTGATCGGGGATGGAAACCGGCCAGCAGCAGACCACGAGGCGCTCGCTCGCCCAGCCGCCGAGCGTCACACGGAGCGCGGGGCACTCCAGGTCCGCTTCCGCGCGGCGCGAGGGCGTCGGCGAGCGCCGGCGCTCCAGCGGCGACACGGTGCTCAGGCGCCTGATCGCGGGAGGGAGCGAGGGCAACGAGCGGCTCACCACGGTGACCGGCGTGATCCTAATCGTGCTGCTCGCGATGATCGGCGTGACGCTCCTACGCCTGCGCACGACGCTGCTCTCCGTGCACCTGTTCGTCGGGCTGCTGCTCATCGGGCCAGTGCTCGTGAAGCTCGCCAGCACCGGCTACCGCTTCGTGCGCTACTACACGCACAACCCGCGCTACCGACGCAAGGGGCCACCGCCCGCCTATCTGCGGATGATCGCCCCGATGGTGGTACTCAGCACGATCGTCGTGTTCGCCAGCGGCGTCGCGCTGCTGCTGATCGGCCCGAGCTCCCGCGGGGCGCTGCTGCCAGTTCACAAAGTGAGCTTCATCGTGTGGGTCGCGTTCACGGGCGTGCACGTGCTCGGCCATCTCCCCGAGGTCCAGCGGACGCTGAGCGGCGGACGGGAGCTCCGCGGCGCCGTGCTCGCCGGGGCAGGCAAACCGGCGCGTGACTCGGAGTCGCACGACTTGCGTGCCGGCCGTGCCGGCCGCGCCCTCTCGCTCGCCACGGGTCTGGTGCTGGGGCTCGCGCTGGCGCTGGCGCTGATCCCCGAGTTCGGCTCCTGGCTGAGGTACCACCGCGTCTTCTTTGGCCACTGAGCAATAGCTTTAGGTTGACGACCTGAGGATCGAAACCGGCCGTCGCTGCGAACTCCTGCGCCTTCTTGAAGATCCGAGTTGGGCCTCATGCAACGCAAGCGGACGAAATCGGCAAACCACGCACCGATTTCCCCCGCGACGTTCAGCTCGTTCCCTATCACTTGGATGAGCGGGTGCTGTTGGATATTCGCCAAGTGGTGCCGCTGCCAGAGGCCGCCGACTATCAGGTACGGGTGCGCCGTAAGGAGCAGCAGCAGGAGCGCGTGAGGACTGACAACCGCGACATGACGCGCTACCACGTGATCGTGGACGGCGCCGAGCTTGAGGCCACGAGCAAGCGCGAAACGATGCTGGTGATGATCACGAAGCTGATCGAGCGTGGCGCATCGGCGGCAGCCATCGGAGAGGTAATCGGTCGTCGCTTCAGATCGATCGAGGGCGAATACAAGGACCCGTTGCAGGCATTCCTCGACGGTTATCCGAAGCTGTACGAGAGGAAGTTCGATCCCGTGTGGTGGTACACCGATCACCCGTTCCGCGAGGACGGTCGAACATGGCTGCTCGACAAGAGCTGGGGCATCAACACCGAGCCAGCGTTGACTGCGCTATGCGAGCGCTTCCCGCAAGCCGGTGTGAACTTCCGCCGTGCAGACCCGCGGTGACGGACGACGGGATGGTGCAATGGCGCTCTGGAATCGCTCGCATCGTGCCCGCTGGACGCAAGCCGCTCACGCCACGCAACGGTTGGATGGACGCTCAGGGTGGCCTACCTGATGCCGCGGATCAGCACGTTCTACGGGATCGTGGTGACGATGTACAGCAGCGACCACGCGCCGCCGCACTTCCATGCGCGCTACGGCGAGTTCGAGGCTCAGATCGTCATCAGCACCGGCGAGCCCCTAGCGGGCCAACTGCCGATCCGAGCCCTACGCCTCATACGCGAGTGGACGGAGCTGCACCGAGCCGATCTCCAGGCCAACTGGGAGCGTGCCCAGGCGCGCACGCCACTCGCTAGCATTGATCCACTGCCATGACCGACGCACACTCACTTCCCCGTGTAACCGCCGTCGAGGCCAAAGAGGGCTGGCGGCTGCGCCTGACCTTCACCGACGGCTTGGTGCGCGAGGTCGATCTCTCAAACGACCTCTGGGGGCCGATGGCGGAGCCGCTGCAAGACCCCGCCTACTTCCGCCAGGTGCGCGTCGATCCCGAACTTGGCACCGTCGTCTGGCCCAACGGCTACGACCTCGATCCCGATGTGCTCCACGGCGACCACGAGCCAGCCGGGCGAGCAGTCGCACACGCCGGCGGCACCCCCCATCACTGACGAGTGCGCTCGGTCCAGCATCGGAGTACGCCCCTTCTCATCGAGGCCCAGACATTGGACGGCTATATCGTCCACGTCCAGTTCGAGGACGGCATCAGGGCCGACATAGACCTCTCGTACCTGCTCGACTACGGCGGTGTGTTCGAGCCGCTGCATGACCCCGCCTACTTCGCGCAACTGCGGCGGACGCCGAGGCCGGCACGATCGCCTGGCCCAACGACGCCGACATCGCCCCTGAGACGCTGTACGCACACGCACAGCAGCACGCAACCGCCACGACATAACACGCCTTTGGCGCCCCGCCGGGAATAGGGGATTGGTGGCTGTTTGGTGGGGTTTGGGCACTGGAATGGGCTGGTGCCCAAACGTCCCCAGCTGGCATCGGGATCGCCGAGCGTCGGGCGTAGACGCGGGCGGTATCCTGGTAGGGCGATGGCTACACGCAAGGTCAATCTGATGCTCGATGAAGAGCTGATCCGCCGGGCGCGCCGGCAGGACAACGGCGAGGCCGACAAGAGCGACGTGGAGGTCGTCGAGGATGCGCTTGCCGTCTTCCTCGGCCTGCGCGCGCTTGAT
>JBOGYA010000257.1:0-4367 GCA_050696515.1 Solirubrobacteraceae bacterium | reverse complement strand
CGCGCGGCTGGTGCTGACGGGCAGGCGCGTGGACGTGCTGGAGCCCCTCGCCGCGGAGCTCGGCGCCACCGCGCTCGCGGCCGATCTGGCCGACCGCGTGGCGGTCGGCCGCCTGCTGAGCGAGGCTGGCGAAGTGGACGTCCTGGTCGCCAACGCCGGCCTCTACGGGGCGGGGCGGCTGGAGGACTTCAGCGCGGAGGAGGTCGACCGCGTGCTCGACGTGAACCTGCGCGCCCCGATCGCGCTGGCTCACGCGCTGGCTCCCGCGATGGCGGCGCGCGGTGGCGGGCACCTGCTGTTCGTCTCCTCGCTGTCGGGCAAGGCGGCGACGGCGCGCAGCGCCCTTTACAACGCGACGAAGTTCGGCCTACGCGGGTTCGCGCTGGGGCTGCGCCCGGACCTGCGCGCTCAGCACGTCGGCGTCTCGGTGGTGTGCCCGGGGTTCATCCGCGACGCCGGGATGTTCGCGGACTCCGGCGCGAAGCTCCCGCCGGGCGTGGGCACGCGCAGCCCGCAGGACGTGGCGCGCGCTGTGGCGGAGGCGATCGAGCGCAACCGTGCCGAGGTGGATGTCGCCCCGCTGCCGCTGCGGGCGGGCACGATCTTCGCGAGCGTCGCCCCCGGTCTCGCCGCGACCGTCACGCGCGTGACGGGCAACGACGGGCTCGCGGTCGCGATCGCAAAGGGCCAGCGCGAGCGGCGGTAGACCCGCGGGTCACGGCCCCACCCCTTAGAAACCTCCTACACACTCCTTCGGCGCGCTTTAGGGGAGCGTTGCGGCCCGCTTAGGAGCGGCTCGCAGAATGGCCGGCGTAAGAGCCCTCACGACCACAGGAGGTTCGCATGACAAGGGCAACCACGATCAGGGCAGTTCTCGTGGCGGGCGCGCTGGCAACGGGAGGCGCGGTGGCCGGCATCGCCGGCGCGGCCGCGGCTCCGGGTGGATCGAGCACGGCGACGGGTACACCGACCCAGTCGACGCCGAGCACGACGACCACCCCGTCCACCCCGTCCAAAACGACCCCGGCGCCGAACACGATGCCGCCTGGCCACCACTGCCCGCACATGGGCAAAGGGTCAAGCTCGGGATCGAGCTCGGAATCCGAATCGGGCTCGAGCCCTGGCGCCAGCTACTCAGGCGGACCGGCGGGGGCGCCCACCTACCAGTAGTTCGAGGGCCTCGCGGTAGTCCAAGGGCTTTGCGCCCTCGCGAGGTCAGGCTGGTCGAGTAGCGGCGGGCCGTCGCCGGTTGGGGCGGCCCGCCGTCATTTCGCGGCGCGTGCGAGCGCTTGCCGGACGGACGAGGGCAGACGCGCTCGTCGCGAGGGCACCGCACGCACTCGTCGGAAACACGGTTGTCGCAATCGCGCGGCGCGGCCCAGCGGCGCGTTAACGGCGATCCACGGCCCGCAACGCAGTGTTCACGGGGCATTCTGGCTGTGTGACGTCGATCCGGGGCACGCGAGCCCGGACGGTGGGGAACGGGATCGCCAGTGACGCGGTTGTGGATTGGATAATCCGCGCGCAGACCGACGTCACGAGGGGAGCACCATGGCTCGTATCCGCACCAGTACCAAGCACCGCGTACCAACGGCGATCGCGCCGGTAGTTGTCTTGCTCGTCTGCCTCGGTCTGGGGGCGTGCGGGAGCTCTTCCAGCGGGTCTTCCTCCAGCGCGTCGACCCCGACGGCTAAAACGACCGCGGAAGCGACTCCGACGACCCCGAGCACCAGTCCCGCAAGCACGACCCCAGCGGGTACGACCCCAGCGGGTACGACTCCCACGAGCACGTCGAAGAGCGAAGCCCCCTCTATCAAAACCCGCGGCCAGTATCTCGCGGTGCTCGAATGCGTGCGCCACAACGGGATCAAACTGCCCCCACTCAACAAGCTCGGCACGTACAAACCCAAGAACCCCCGGCAGCTCAACGCGGTGAGCAAAATGTGCATCCACACCGTGCTCTACGGGCGGGGCAGCGGATCTTCAGGCGGTGAATCCTCAGGCGGCGGCAGCGGTTAGAACGTCAACCGTCCCGCGCGCAACCGACAAATCTACGAAGGAGCGCCATGTCACGTATCAGCACCTGTACCAAGAACCACGGATCGGCGGCGGTCGCGCTGGTGGTTGTCTTGCTCGTCTGCCTCGGTCTGGGGGCGTGCGGGAGCTCTTCCGGCGGGTCTTCCTCCAGCGCGTCGACGCCTACGGCGGCCAAAACGACCGCGGAAGCGACTCCGACGACCCCGAGCACCAGTCCCGCAAGCACGACCCCGGCGAGCACGACTCCCACGAGCACCACGTCCACGAGCAAATCCTCGACGAGCGAAGGCCCCACCATCACAACCCATACCCAGTACCTCGCCGCGCTCGAATGCATGCGCCACAACGGGATCAAACTGCCCCCGTTCAACCAGCTCAGCAAATACAAAATCACGAACGAAAAGCAGTTCAACACGCTGTGGAAGAAGTGCCGGTACATCGTGGTCGACGGGCACGAACCTTCGGGTGGCGAATCCTCAGGGGAAGGCAGCGGGTAGAGCGTCAGCTGGTGCCTTGGCAAACCGGTGGGGCCGGCACAAACACCGGCCCCCACCAGACTACTCAGGACTGCTGAGCCCTTCTTCGCCGTGCGTCGGCTCCGCGTGCTGCGCGGCTGGCCTTCCTCGCTTTCGGGCACCCCGTGACGGCGATCTTGGTGCTCTGGTGGAGCACGGGTGCTATGGGTGCGTCCTGCGCGACGAATTCTGTCGGCATCAGGAGTGGTTTGCCGGTGCAGAGGTTGCCGTTCGCGGCGAGGGCGGAGTGTGGGCCCTCGGGGAGGTAGAGCTCGAAGGTGCCGACGGGTACGTCGGGCACGGTCTTGAATGTGCTGCTGGTGATGCCGGCTTTGGAGATGAATGTGGTGCCGACGAGGTCGACGGTGACGCCGTAGCCCTGCAGGACTACGATCAGACTGGGAAATGCTTCGCCGCCGTGGGAGACAAAGATCGCGGGTCCCATCAGGGGGACGGGGAGGATCGGCGTGACGGCCTTTGCGATGCCGACCGTCGAGGCGGCGGGGCAGTTCGCGGGGTTCGCTTCGAAGACGGCGGCGGGGCAGGCCTTCTGTAGCGTCGTCAGCCGCGAGGGCAGCCGCTTCGGGAGTTCGACTTTGACTTTCGCGATGTTGGCCTCTGTGCCCTGTGGTGTGGTGGGGAAGCTGAGCTTCGCGTCGAGGCTGGCGCCGTTCGCTCGGCTGGTTTTGCCTGAGGTGGTGACTTTGAAGGTGGGGTTGAACGCGAGGGCGGCGCAGTTGGTGGCCTGGAAGTGGCTTGAGACCTGCGCGGACATCCCCTGGGTGCTGGACATGGTGCCGTTGATGCTCATGGGGTCGCAGTTTGTGGGGTTGAATGTGAATTCGGGTCGGTTGATGTCGACGTTGACGCTCTTGACCTGGAAGGGGATGCCGTCCTTCATCGTTGGTAGCGCTCTGTTGGAGACGGTGAGTTGTGCGGTGTGGGGGTCGACGTTGACGGTTGCGCGGACGACTTCGCAGTCGCAGGGGCCGGTGCCGAGGTCGAGCGGACCGGCCTTCTCGGATACCGCGATCGAGAGGCCGAAGGGGGCGCCCTGGTAGGGGCCGGTGAGGAAGACCTTGCCGCCTTCGATGAAGACCGGTTCGGGTCCGGGGCCGGCGCCGGCGGTCACTTCGCCGATCTGGCTTGCCGCGGGGCAGGTCCCCTGCGCGGCTTCCGGTTCGCCACACAGCTGGACCTTCGAGAGGTTTCCGGAGAGGCCGGGTGGGGTTGTGACGGTCAGTCCGGCGAGGTCCTGGTCGGTGTCTTCGCGGGCGAAGTTGACCCGGAAGGTGCTGTAGCCGCCGGCCTGGTTTGAGAGGGTGCTCGCCGCGAACGACGGCGCGAACCGCGGCGGCTGACAGCCCGTGATCTGGAACGGGAAGCTTGAGGGTTCCGCGTTTTCGCCGAATGGCGAGGTCCACGGTGTGAGGACGCTTTCGGCGTGGTATTCGCCGCATGCGCTGGGGTTCGCGACTGTCGCGCGGGACCCGCCGTTGAGCTGCACTTTCAGTTCGCTGAACGGGAGCTCGGGGTTTTTATCGAACGTCGTGGTGATCTGGCCTGTGACTGGGTCCGGGACGGCTGTGCCCTTGATCTTCACGAGGACGCCGTGACCGGCGAGCGTCAGGTAGACAGTGAACGGCGGTTTGGTGATGACGCCGGAGGGTGGGCCGCCGAGGTAGAGAAAACCCTTCAATTCGCCTGTCAAGGCGGGTGTCATGAGCGAGACCTCTCCGAGCTTCGAGGCGTTCGGGCATTCTACCTTGCTTTCTGTGCCGATCCCGACCAGGGCTTCGCTGCAGGACTCAAGCC
>JBOGYA010000256.1:0-4367 GCA_050696515.1 Solirubrobacteraceae bacterium | reverse complement strand
GTGAACATCGACCCGCACACCGCGCAGATCACGGTCTCGAACGGGGCGCTGCCGACGATGAAGGACGGCATCCCGTTCCAGGTCAAGAAGGTCAACGTGGAGATCAACCGTCACGAATTCTCGTTCAACCCGACGAGCTGCGACCCGATGAGCGTGAACGGGACCCTGTCGAGCACCCAGGGCATGATCTCGCAGCAGGCGTATCACTTCCAGGTGACCAACTGCGCCGCGCTGGCGTTCAACCCAACGTTCAAGGTCTCCACCTCAGGGAAGACGAGCCGCGCGAACGGGGCGAGCCTCGACGCGAAGCTGAGCTTCCCCAGCACCCCGCAGGGCACGGAGGCGAACATCGCGAAAGTCAAAGTCGAACTCCCCAAGCGGCTGCCCTCGCGGCTCACGACGCTGCAGAAGGCCTGCCCCGCCGCGGTCTTCGAAGCGAACCCCGCGAGCTGCCCCGCCGCCTCGACGGTCGGCATCGCGAAGGCCGTCACGCCGATCCTCCCGGTTCCCCTGATGGGCCCGGCGATCTTCGTCTCGCACGGCGGCGAAGCGTTCCCGAGCCTGATCATCGTCCTGCAGGGCTACGGCGTCACCGTCGACCTCGTCGGCACGACGTTCATCTCCAAAGCCGGCATCACGAGCAGCACGTTCAAGACGGTGCCCGACGTGCCCGTGGGCACGTTCGAGCTGTACCTGCCCGAGGGCAAAGACTCCGCGCTCGCCGCGAACGGGAACCTCTGCACCGGCAAGCAGCTCACGATGCCGACCGAATTCCTCTCGCAGGACAACACCGTGATCCACCAGAGCACGAAGATCGCCGTCACGGGGTGCCCGAAGGCGAAGAAGGCGCGCAAGGCCTCGCGACGGCGAGGCTCGCATTCGCCGGCAGTCCGCCGGCGGCCTTGAAGCCGTCAGGCTCGCCGGAGCTACTCGCATAGCCCCGGCGGGCCTGCAAATGCAAGAAATCCTGCACTAAGCTACGAATACGTTGTCCAACCTGGACAATTCGTCTAGTCCTGGTACTATGCTCCGCAAACCTACTCATATGGGTAGCTGCGGTTGTCCGGTGGATGGAGACAGATTGGGCCGCCTCGCAAGAAGCCCTGGGCCCCTGGCGAGAGGAGACCTGTCGTGGTTTGGAAAAAATAAAGTCCCAGGTCGCCATGCGACCAGGCTTGAAGGTTGAGAGCGTCGCGCAGCCGGTCGCAGGCCGGTATGTGTGGCGTTCTCGTCTTTAAGGGGCCTTGGAAGGGAGCTCGTCAGCCCACCGCGGGCTGGGCGATCTTGTGCGCGCGGCGCTCGAACGCCAGCTCGGCCTCGAAGTCGGCGTCGTCGCCGTGCGCAAGCGTGACCGGGCCTTCGCGCTCGAGCATCGCGACGAAGCTCTCGACCAGCTCGCCGTCGAACTGGCGCCCGGAGACCCGGCGCAGCTCGGCGATCGCGTCCTGGGGGGTCATCGGCGAGCGGTAGCTCTCGCGCGCGGTCAGCGTGTCGTAGGTCGAGCACACCGCGATGATGCGCGAGGCGAGCGGGATCTCGCTGCCGATCAGCCCGGCCGGGTAGCCGCTGCCGTCGACGTGCTCGTGGTGGTAGAGGATCGCGTCCGCGACCGGCCCGTAGCCGTCGAGCCGGCCGACGAGCGTCGCGCCGTCCTGCGGGTGGCGGCGGATCACCGCCCAGTCCTCGTCGGAGAGCAGCTCGGCTTTGAGGATGCGGTCGGGCAGCGCGAACTTGCCGATGTCGTGCAGCAGCCCCGCGGTGTGCGCGAGGTCCTGGTCGGCCTCCGAGCACCCGATCTCCTGGGCGAGCGCGCGCGCGAGGCGCGCCGTGGCGGCGGCGTGGCGCGCGGTCATGCGGTCGCGCAGGGCGAGCGTCTCGACGAGCGTCGTCAGCACGCCGAGCTGCAGCGACGCGAGGTGCACCGAGCGGGCTTCCAGCTGCTCGGCGCGGTCCTCGGAGCGCAGCAGCGCCGCGATCAGGTACTGGAAGAGCGCGAGCACCAGCAGCAGGCCGAACAGCGCCGGCAGGCCGAGGTTCGTGTAGGCGATCGCGAGTACCGCGGTGAGCGCCCCCATCGCCATCTGGCCGGGCTGCACCGGTATGAACAGCTCACGCAGCTGACGGCTCAGCGACTGCCCGCGGGTCACGCGCGTCTCGACGGCGATCAGCGCGAAGTCGAGCGCGTTGGTGACCATGAACACGCCGAACACCACGAGCGCGAATTCGACGCTCTGGGTGAGGTGGTGCAGGTGCGGGTCGTGGACGTCGCCGATCAGCACGCGCACGAGCAGGGCTCCGACCAGCGGAAACGCCGCGAACGCCGACAGGTTATTCAGCCAATCCGCCAGGGACACCCGTCGCAAAGCCGAGTTCGGCACCGTTACGAGGATGCCGAACGCCACGGCGGGCGCGGGACCGAGCAGGCTCATGGCGAGCACGAGCACAACGAGCGACGCCGAGAGGTGCTGGCCGCGGATTTCGAACTCCAGGCGCTCCGCCACCAGCGCGAGCACCAGCAGCATGCCGACGAGTTCCAGCGGGTGCCATTCCCGCGGGCTCGACAGCCACACGGCGGCGCCGACCGCTCCGAGGAGCAGCAGCGCCTCGGCCGCGTAGAGGATGCGGGTGGTCAGCTTGGAGTCGGTCATCGTTGGCCCTGTCGTCCTTAACGACCGATCCGGGGTGGTTCTTAAGGTGCGGAGGGTGTGGTGGACGACGCCTGTGCGTCCGGAAGCCCGGCATCCACGAGGCCGTTCGGCTCAGGCAAGGACGTGCTCGGGGGTGCCGCGGAATGTGGCGTCTTCGCCCCACCGGGCTGCTCTGCGCTGGCCGGCGCGACGCCTGCCTGCGTGAGCGCCCCCAGCGGCAGGCGCACGAACGCGACGGTGCTCAGGGCGGCGCCGAGTCCCACGACGACGAACGCCCCCCGCGGCGAGCTGAGCGCAACCAAGGCGCCCCCGAGCGCGAGGCCGACCGCGGGAGAGATCGCGCCGAGCGATTCAACCGCGCCCATCAGCCGGCCGTGCAGGTTGGAGGGAGTGAGCCGTTGCACGGCGCTGATGAACGCCGCCCACTGCACGCCGTTGCCGATCCCGCCGACCAGCCCGACCGCGCACGCCACGGCCAGGGATGGCGCGGCGGCCCACCCGAGGTAGGCGAGTCCGACCGCGAGCGCGCCGGCGCTCAGCAACGCCCCCAGCGGCCGCCGCACCGCGCGCGCGAACACGATGCTCCCCACGACCGCGCCCACTCCCCACATCGTCACGATCAGGCCGTAGCCGCGGGCGCCGGCCTGCAGGGTCACTTTCGCGTAGGGGACCTCGATCGCCCCGTCGCTGGCGAAGAAGACGAGCGCGATGCCCTCCGCGAGCAGCAGCGCGCGCAGCGTGGGCGCCGCCACGATGTGCTCCCACGCGGCGCGCAGGCGCACGCGCACGGAGTCGCCCTCGGCCTCCTCGACGTGTGGGCGCAGGTCGAGGACCATCGCGCCGCAGATCGCGAACGAGGCCGTGTCGAGGAGCAGCGCAGTCGGGGCCCCGAAGGCGGCTACGACGAAACCGGCGAGCACCGGCCCCACCATGAAAGTGCCCGCGAAGCCGACGTTCAGCGCCGCGTTCGCCCTGCGCTCGGCCTCCACCGCGCCCGCCTCGCGCGCGCCGGGCGCACTCGCGGGCGAGTCGTTCACGGCAAGCTCGCCGCCGCCGGGCAGGTTCTCGCCAGCCGCCAGGGCGATGCCGGGCTGTCCGGCGTAGGCGGGGGCCAGGGGGTGCCTTGGCCCGGGCGGCGCGTCCTCGTGGTGGGAGTGGGCCCACTCGCGCGCGCAGCGCGCGGCCGCGGCGCGCAGCAGCGCTGAGGCCCCCAGCGCGGCGGTCTCGTCGAGCGCGACCAGCAGCAGCACGCCGGGCAGCGAGAAGTCCCACAGCAGCACCGCCGCGAGCGCAGCGGTCGCGGCCGCCTCCAGCAGGTACAGCGCGCTGAGCTCGCCGCGGCGGGAGGACGCCTCGACGGCGGCGACCAGCGCCGGGGACAGCAAGGCCGGCACGAGTTGGCCGGTGACGAGCAGCGCGGCGACCGCCACCGCTGAGTGGGTGTGGTCGAACACCGCGATCGACAGCGCGATGAAGCCGAACCAGGTGCCGAGCCGGTTGACGGTGTACGCCGCGACGATCCGCCGCAGCCGGGGGGAGTGAAGCGGTGATGACGGCACGCTGCGAGCACGCTAACGCGTGCACGCGGGGCAACCGGGTGCGAATGGCCATCTGGAGGATTTCGTGCAGCGGACCTCGCCGGCCGCGGTGGGGGACGCTAGCTGCGCGTGGGGCTCGCACGCCGAGGCTCGCCGGCGGCCCTCACGCGGCTGCTGCGGC
>JBOGYA010000255.1:0-4384 GCA_050696515.1 Solirubrobacteraceae bacterium | reverse complement strand
CGCCGGCTGGTCGTTCGCCCAGGCGGCGTCGCTGTCGTGCGCGTTCCTCACCGCGTACTACGGTCTTGTGGATCTGGCTGGCCTGCGGCGGGGGGAGCGGGTGCTGGTGCACGCGGCGGCCGGCGGCGTGGGGATGGCAGCGGTGCAGCTCGCCCGGCACCTCGGAGCCGAGGTGTTCGCGACTGCGAGCCCCGGCAAGTGGGATGCGCTGCGGTCGATGGGGCTGGAGGACTCCCACATCGCGTCCTCGCGCGACACGGCCTTCAGAGAGCGCTTCCTGGAGACCACTGGCGGGCGGGGTGTGGACGTCGTCCTGAACTCGCTCGCACGAGAGCTGGTGGACGCCTCGCTGCAGCTGTTGCCCGGGGGCGGCCGGTTCATCGAGATGGGCAAGACCGACATCCGCGACCCCGAGCTGCTCGCCGCGGAACATCCCGGTACGGCGTACCGCGCGTTCGATCTGATCGAAGCGGGACCGGAGCGCAGCCGGGCGATGCTGCACGAGCTGCTGGGGCTGTTCGAGCGTGGGGTGCTCGCGCCGCTGCCGATCCGCGCTTGGGATGTGCGGCGGGCGCCGGAGGCGTTTCGGTTCATGAGCCAGGCGCGGCACGTCGGCAAGATCGTGTTGCGAATGCCGGGTCCCGCGGTCGACCCTGGGGGCAGCGTGTTGATCACGGGCGGCACGGGCGGGGTGGGCGGCGAGGTGGCGCGGCATCTGGTGCGCGAGCATGGGGCGCGCAGCCTGGTGCTGGCGAGCCGCCGCGGACGGGAGGCGCCGGGCGCGGTGGAGCTCGCGGCGGAGCTGGAGGCGCTGGGCGCGCGGGTGAGCGTCGTGGCGTGCGATGTGGCAGACCGCGAGCAGCTCGCGGAGCTGCTCGCCGGGGTGCCCGCGGAGTTTCCGTTGTGCGCGGTGGTGCACGCCGCGGGGGTCCTCGAGGACGGCACGGTCGAGTCGCTGACGCCGGAGGCGCTGGCGAAGGTGCTGGCTCCGAAGATCGACGCGGCGTGGCACCTGCACGAGCTGACCCGCGAGCTGGACCTGGGGGCGTTCGTGCTCTGCTCCTCGGTGGCGGGCACGCTCGGCAGCCCGGGGCAGGGCAACTATGCGGCGGCGAACGTCTTCCTCGACGCGCTCGCGGCGCGGCGGCGGACGCAGGGGCTGGCGGCGGTATCGATGGCGTGGGGCTGGTGGGAGCAGGCGAGCGAGCTGACCGGCGGCCTGCGCGAGGTCGATCTCGCGCGGGCCAAGCGCGCGGGCTTCGAAGCGTTCTCAACGGCGGAGGGCCTGGAGCTCTTCGACGCGGCGCTCGACGCGAGCGAGGCGTTGACTGTCCCGGTGCGCCTCAATCTGGCGCCGCTGCGTGCCGCCGCGAGATCCGGATACCCGCCCACCCTGCCGGCGGTGTTGCGCGGCTTGGTGCGGGCGCCCGCGCGGCGCGCGTCAGCGGGCGTGGGTGGATCGCTGGCGAGGCGTCTGGCGGGTCTCTCCGGGGACGCGCGCCGGCGGGAGGCGCTCGGTGTGGTGCGCGGCGAGGTGGCGGCGGTGCTCGGCTATGACTCGGCCGAGGCGATCGACGTGCAGCGTGCGTTCAAGGAGCTCGGGTTCGATTCGCTGCTCGCGGTCGAGCTGCGCAATCGCCTGAACGCGGCGACCGGGCTGCAGCTGCCCGCGACGCTCGTGTTCGACCACCCCAACCCGGCCGCGCTCACCGACCACCTGCTGAGCGAGATCGACGGCGCGCCCGAGACCGCCGCGCTGACCCGGGCGGCGGAGGCCCAAGCGCGGGCGGGTCAGCGATCGACCGAGGAGCCCGTGGCGATCGTGGGGATGGCCTGCCGCTACCCGGGCGGGGCCAACTCGCCGCGGGAGCTGTGGGAGCTGCTCGCCGCTGGCGGCGACGCGATCGCGCCGTTCCCGACCGACCGCGACTGGGATCTCGAGGCGCTGTACGACCCCGATCCCGACCGCCCCGGCACCAGCTATGTGCGCGAGGGCGGGTTCGTGTACGACATGGCGGACTTCGACGAGGTGTTCTTCGGGATCAGCCCGCGCGAGGCGGCGACGATAGATCCCCAGCAGCGGCTGCTGCTGGAAGCCTCCTGGGAGGCGGTCGAGCACGCCGGCATCGCCCCGGATTCGCTGCGCGGCAGCCAGACGGGGATGTTCGTGGGCACGACTGGGCAGGACTACGCGATGCGCCTGCTGGGGGTAGATAGCGCCGATGGCTTCGCGGCCACGAGCGCCTCGGCGAGCATCCTCTCGGGCCGCGTCGCCTACGCGCTCGGCCTGGAGGGCCAGGCGGTGACCGTGGACACCGCCTGCTCCTCCTCGCTGGTGGCGCTGCACCTGGCGTGCGGGGCGCTGCGCGCCGGGGAGTGCTCGCTGGCGCTGGCGGGCGGCGTCACGGCGCTCTGCACGCCGCTGCCGTTCGTCGGCTTCAGCCGCCAGCGCGGGCTCGCCCCGGACGGGCGCTGCAAGGCGTTTGCCGCTGCCGCCGACGGCACGGCCATCGCGGAGGGCGTCGGCGTGGTGCTGCTGGAGCGGCTGTCCGACGCGCGGCGCTTGGGCCACGACGTGCTGGCGCTGGTGCGCGGCAGCGCGGTCAACCAGGATGGCGCGAGCAACGGGCTGACGGCGCCCAACGGCAGCTCCCAGCAGCGCGTGATCCGCCAGGCGCTCGCGAACGCCGGGCTCGCTGCCGGCGAGATCGACGCGGTGGAGGGCCACGGCACGGGCACCACGCTCGGCGACCCGATCGAGGCGCAGGCGCTGCTCGCGACCTACGGCCGCGATCGGCCGGCGGAGCGTCCGCTGTGGCTGGGCTCGCTGAAGTCGAACATCGGCCATAGCCAGGCGGCGGCGGGTGTGGCGGGCGTGATCAAGATGGTGTTGGCGATGCGCCATGGGGTGCTGCCGAGGACGCTTCACGTCGATGCGCCGAGCGGCCAGGTCGACTGGTCCACGGGCGCGGTGTCGCTGCTCACTGAGGAGCGCGCATGGCCGCCCGACGCCGCGCCGCGCCGCGCGGGCGTCTCCTCGTTCGGGATCAGCGGCACGAACGCCCACGTGATCCTGGAAGAAGCTCCCGCGCTCCCGGAGGCGCCGCCGGTCGATGCTCCCGTGGTGGACGCGCCCGCCGCGGACGGGGCGGCCGGCGGCGTGGACGGGGTGCCCGGCGCCGTCCAGGATGTCGAGGAGGCTGGAGGCGCGGGGGCCGTGGTGCTGCCGTGGGTCGTGTCGGGCAAGGGCGCGTCCGGGCTGCGAGGGCAGGCCGCGCGACTGTGCGAGCGCGTGTCGGGGGATGTGGGATTGGGCGTGGGGGACGTCGGGCTCTCGCTCGCGGCGCGCTCGGTGTTCGAGCGCCGGGCGGTGGTGTTGGGCGGCGATCGTGAGGAGCTGCTGAGTGGGCTGCGGGGGTTGGCGGCGGGAGACCGTGCTTTGAATGTGGTGGAGGGCGCGGCCGGCGGTAGCGGGCTGGCGTTTTTGTTCACGGGCCAGGGTGCCCAGCGCGTGGGGATGGGCCGGGAGCTGTACGAGGCTCATGGGGTTTTCAAGGACGCGTTTGACGAGGCGTGCGGCTACCTGGATGTGCTGCTCGAGCGCTCGGTGCGCGCCGTGGTGCTCGGGGGCGAGGGGGGCGGTGGGGGCGCTGGCGCCGGTGGGCTGCTGGATGAGACCGCGTTCACCCAAGCTGGGCTGTTCGCGCTCGAGCTGGCGTTGTTCCGGTTGGTCGAGGACTGGGGCGTCAGGCCCGATTTCCTGGTGGGCCACTCGATCGGCGAGCTTGTCGCGGCGTGCGTCGCCGGCGTCTTCTCACTCGAGGATGCGTGCCGGCTGGTTGCGACTCGCGGGCGGCTGATGGGCGGGTTGCCGGCGGGTGGGGCGATGGTCGCGGTGCAGGCCTCTGAGGGCGAGGCGCTCGAGACGCTCCAGGAGTTCGAGGGGCGAGTCGCGTTGGCGGCGGTGAACGGGCCTGCGGCGGTTGTGCTCTCAGGGGATGAGAGCGCTGTTCTGGCGCTGGCGGGCATGTGGGAGCAGCGGGGCAGGAAGACCAAGCGGTTGCGGGTCAGCCATGCGTTTCACTCGCCGCGGATGGAGGGGATGCTGGAGGAGTTCGCGGAGCTCGCGCGGAGCGTGTCGTTTGGCGAGCCGTGCATCCCGATCGTCTCGAACTTGACGGGGGAGGTGGCTGCCGCGGGGCTGCTGTGCGACGCGGACTACTGGGTACGCCATGTGCGCGAGCCGGTGCGGTTCGCCGACGGCGTTGGCTGCCTGAGCGGCCAAGGCGTGCGGAGCTTCCTGGAGCTGGGGCCGGAGGGTGTGCTCAGCGCGATGACGCTGGACTGCCTGCCCGGCACAGACGCCGGCGAGGGGAGCGAGGCC
>JBOGYA010000254.1:0-4421 GCA_050696515.1 Solirubrobacteraceae bacterium | reverse complement strand
GCCGGGCAGCGCGGGGGCTTGCGGCAGAGCCGGCAGCGCCAATTCCCCGGAGGCCGTCTCTGTCTCCATCTGGACGCCCGAGGCCATCCGGCAATCGTGACAGGAAACCAGGACACTCCGCTGCCCGCGCGAGCGGATGACTCTTCAAAAAAACGCGCCTATAACACTTTACAAAATGAAGTGATATAGGCCCCCAAAAGTTTCATGCACACCCCCGGCTGGACCTACGGCGCAACAGCTTGCAGGCCGCGCCCGGCCAGCGTCTCGAGCACCCGCGGGAGCGCCGCGGCGGTGCGCCGCCACGAGCCCGGAGCGGAGTAGTCGTCGGCGTCGTGCAGCAGCAGCACCGCGCCCGCGCCGGCCCCGCCGGTCACCAGGGCGGCGATCGACTCGGCCGTCGCTTGCGCCTGCCAGTCCTTGCCCCAGTGGCTCCACAGCAGTGTGCGCCAGTCGTGTCTCCGCGCGATGCGCAGCGCAGAGGCGTTGAGCACGCCGTACGGCGGCCGGTACAGCCCGATGGCCTGGCCCGTGGCCTCCTCGATGACCGCCTGTGCGCGCGCGATGTCCGCGCGCACCTGCCACGGCGCCAACCGCAGGAGGTTGCGGTGGCGGTCGCAGTGCAGGCCGATGCCGTGGCCGGCGGCGACGATCTCCCGCGCAAGCGCGGGATCGCGCCGCACCTGCTCTCCGACCAGGAAGAAGGTCGCCCGCACGCCCGTCGCCGCGAGGACCTCGAGCACCGCCGGGGTGCCCTGCGGATGGGGTCCGTCGTCGAAGGTGAGGGCGTAACCCGTGCCGGCGGCGGCGCGGTCCTCGATCCCGAGCGGCCCGCGCAGCGCACCCCACTCGCCCGCGAGCGCGGGGATCAGGTAGCCGGCCGTGTAGGCGAGCGCGGCCGTGCCGGCCGCGGCGCCAACCAGCGGTCGGAGAAGGCTGCGATCATCGGTGGGGCTAATGGGCGAACTGGTGCTGGGAATCATGGCGGCGATGGGGGCCTCAACCCTCTACAGCCTAGGGGTCGCGCTGCAGGCGATGGACGCCAAGCGGACGCTCCACCGCGAGTACCTGCGCTTGGGGCTGATCCGCGAACTGGTGGTGCGCTCGCGGTGGCTGCTCGGCACCGGCCTGTCGCTGCTCGGCTGGCCGTTGCAGCTGCTCGCGCTCTCGCTGGCGCCGCTGGTGGTGGTGCAGCCGGCGATGGCGGCGGGTCTGCTCGTGTTGCTGGCGGTGAGCGAGCGAATGCTGGGCGAGCGCGCCGGCCGGCGCGAGCACCTGGCGGTGTGCGCGATCCTCGTGGGCGTGCTCGGCGCGGCGCTGACGGCCCCGCCGCGCACGACCGCGCACGCTCACGACGCGGTCCTGACGGCGGTGCTCGTGCTGCTCGGGCTGGCGGCCGTGCTGCCGTACATCTGGCGCCTGGTGAGCCGGCCCCCGCCCACGGTGACGATGGTCGGCGCGGGGATGGGGTACGCCTGGACCGGGGTCGCCACGAAGCTCGCCTCCGACGACCTCGCGCACGGGCACCTGTGGCTCGCGGTCGCGTGGGGGCTCTCCACGGCGGCGGCCTCCGTGATCGCCGCGCTCAGCGAGATGAGCGCGCTGCAGGAGCGGCCCGCGATCCAGGTGGCGCCGGTGGTGTTCGTGATCCAGACCGCGGTGCCGGTCGCGCTCGCCCCGCTGCTGTTGGGGGAGCGCTTCACCTCGACCCCGCTGAGCGGAGCGCCGCTGGCGCTCTCGCTGGCGGTGCTGCTCGGGGGCGCGGCGGTGCTGGCCCGCTCGCCGCTGCTGCTCGCGCTGATGGAACCCCCCAACGAGGCTCAGCGCGAGCGGGTGAGCTCGGCGAGCGACTCGACGGAGAGCCGCTCGCCGGTGAGCCGCGAGACGATCCGCTCCAGCCCCAGCACGGAGGCGCCCGACCCGTCGACGGCCACCACGAGGACGTCGCCGGCGCGCGCGGGACGCTGAGGCAGGGGGCCGCGGGCGCTGAGCCGCAGCGCTCCCTTCACCGGAGTGGCTCCCACGGTGCGAGCGAATAGCAGCTGGCCGACGGTCAGGCCGCTGGCGGGCTCCAGGAAGTAGAAGCGGCGGTGCAAACCCAGCGCGCGGGCCTGTGCGCGCAACGCGCCGCGAGTGCGCACCCACCGCAGGACGCTCGAGCCGGCGGGCAGTTCGGGCAGCAGTTCGTCTCCCGAGGAGCGCAGCGCGGCGATCGTGGCGGGGGAGTCCACACCGCCGTCCGCGTAGGAGACGTGGATGCCCCGCGCATCCAGCTCGCCGGCCACGCGTGTGATGTCGCCCGCGGGAGCGCGCACGATCACGCTCACGTCGGGGCGGTGGGTGTGCACGTGGACGAGCGGGTGCACGTGCAGGATCGCCGCCGCCCAAGCGCTCACCTCGTCGGTGGACATCGTCCACATGCCGACGCTCAGCAGCGCCACCAGCTGCACGCAGAACGCGGCCAGCCGCAGCCGCCAGAGCGGGATCGGGCTCACACGCCGGGGGGCCCTCAGCACGACGTCGACAGCGTGTGGATGCGCCTGCGCCCGCTCCCGCTCGTGGGCGGGACTCGCCGGCTGTGACGCGGTCTCCCCGGAGACGAAGCTCGCCTGCACGTGCTCGCGCAGCTCGCCGGTGTCGTTGGCGAGGCGCAGCAGTTCGAGGTCGGCCATCGCGCGGGTGTTGAGGCGGGCGTGGCCGACGGGCAGCCCGTAGGAGACGACGGGGGTGCCGGTGGCCTTCGCCTCCAGGCAGGTGACTCCGCCGGTGGAGTGCACGAGCGCGTCGGCGGCCGCGAGCAGTTGGGGCATCGCGTCGGTGAACCCGTACACGTGCACACGGGACTCCCGCGCGAAGGTGGCGGAGAGACGCTCGTGCAGCTGCTCGTTGCGGCCGGCGAGGCAGACGATGCTCGAAACGTCCTCCACACGGCAGAGCTCGCGCACGGCGCCCTCGACGTCGCCCACCCCCCAGCCGCCGCCGGAGACGACCACCATGCGGCCGTCCTCGGGCAGCCCGAGCGCGCGTCGCGTCTGCAGCGGACAGCGGGGCTTCAGGAACTCGGCGGAGATCAGCGGTGCCACCAGGCGCGCGCTGCCCTCCCCCGCGATCCGCTCGACCGAGGGCAGCGACTCGCCGTACTGCACCAGGTGCATGTCGATCCCGGGCTGCGCCCAGAAGAAGAGACCGGTGAGGTCGGTGATCGTCGCCACGGTGGGACAGGTGACCGCGCCGGTGCGGCGCAGCCGCGCGAGCACGACGGTGACGGCGGGGTAGGTGGAGACGACCACGTCGGGCTGGTACTCGGCGATCCGACGCGCGAGCGGGCGGGCGCCGAAGAGGCGCAGCTGCCAGCGCGTGAGCCAGCGCACGGGGGGCACGCGCTCGAGCAGCCAGTAGACGAGCGAGTAGCTCCACGGCAGGAAGCGCAGCTGCACGCGGTAGCCGTCCTGGACGACTTGTCGCAGCACACGGCCCATCGCGGCGAGGCCATCGATCACCATGACCTCGGCCTCCTCGGGGGCGGCCTCGATCTGTTGGGCCAGCGCACGCGCGGCGGTGGCGTGGCCCTCGCCGACGTCAGCGGAGAGGATCAGAATACGGCGGGGCCGGCCGTTTCCCGTCGAATGTTCGTGGGGATGTCCCATAGCCTCGGCGTCCGCCCAGCACAAGACGCGCCGCAAAAGCGTACTGGGCATGGGGAACGCTTGCAGGGGCGCCGGACGGCACAACACAATCTCAACAACCTTCGCCGGGCCGTCCGGCCTCCCTTCAACCCCCGGCACGGGAGGCCGAGGCGAACAGCGCGCTCGCGGCCGGCGTGACGGGAAGCTGCCCGAGGGTGTGGAGCTCCTGCACGAGCACCCAGAAGGAGGGCCGCGGCGTTCCGTGAGCCCCGATCAGGGCGGAGTCCCACGGCTCCGGACGGTAGGTGCCGGCGTTCCACTGGTAGAGGTACACGCGCGCAATGCGCCCGGAGAGGCGAGCGAGGCGCCTGAACACGAAGCGGGTGACCGCGGCGGCGTGGGCCGGCGATTCGGGGAAGTTGTGGGCGGAGTGGTTGTGGCGGGCGACGACCCCGCCGGTCTCGGTGAACCAGATCTGAGCACTGGTCGCCCTCAACAGGGCCAGGGTCGAGGCGGTTTGGAGGCGGTTGGCGCCGATGTAGTTGTGCAGCCCCCAAACCCCGGGTTCGTAGCCGAGCGCGCGCCGGAAGCCGCGCACCCAGGCGACCATGCCCGGCACGTCGAGCACCTCGGCGCCGAGCACGTTGCAGGTGGGGCAGATACGGCGCAGCTGCCGGTAGTAGGCGGCCACCAGCGCGGGGGAGTGGCAGGTGGGCTGGCCGCAGTAGTTCGCCTCGTTCCAGGTCGCGAAGTCGGTGACCCAGGGGTAGCGCGCGTGCAGCACCCGGAACTGGCGGA
>JBOGYA010000253.1:0-4437 GCA_050696515.1 Solirubrobacteraceae bacterium | reverse complement strand
TTCGAGATCCCCGTGGCCGCCGCGGAGGGGCTCGCGGGCGCGGACCGCGCCGTGGTCCTCCGGGAGGTCGTGCGCGAGGTCGCCCGCCGGCACGGGCTGCGCGCGAGCTTCGCGCCGCTGCTCGACCCGGCGGGGCCGGGCAACGGCGTGCACGTCCACCTCCACCTGCTCGACGCCGCCGGCGCGCCGCTGCTCTACGACGCCTCGCGCCCCGCGTGCCTGAGCGAGCTGGGCGGGCACTTCGCGGCGGGGATCCTGCGCCACGCGGGGGCGCTGTCCGCGCTGTGCGCCCCCTCCCCGGTCTCCTCCGCGCGCCTCACCCCCCACCGTTGGTCCGCGGGCGCGGTCTGCCTCGGTGAGCGCAACCGCGAAACGCTCCTGCGCATCCCGCCGCTGGTCGCGCTCGCCGCCGCCCCGCTGGCCGCTCAGCTGCGCCTGGAGTACCGCGGCGCGGACGCCACCGCCAACCCCTACCTGGCCCTCGGCGCGCTCGTGCACGCGGGACTCGAAGGCGTGCGCGCGGGCCTGCCGGCGCCGCCGGTCCTCGACCGCGATCCCGCTCAGCTCGACGCGGCGGAGGCGGAGCGCTACGGAGTCGGCGCGCTGCCGGGCTCGCTCGAGGAGTCGTTGCGGGCACTCGCCGAGGACGGTCCCGCGCGCGCGTGGCTGGGGCCTACGCTGTACGAGGCGTACGTCGGCGTCAAGCGCGCCGAGCTCGACGCGGTCGCCGGTCTCGACCTCAGCGAGGTGTGCCGGCGCTATGCCGCGCTCTACTGAGGCACCGTTGGTCGAAGTGTCCTAGTGGGTCATTCGCGAGGTGGAGGATGAGGGTTCGGGGGTGGGGTGTGTATATAACTTTTTCAAACCTTGTCTGACGATTGCTATACACGACCCAAATTTTAATACTCCACACCCCCCCCCCGAATATCTACTATAGCTATACTTTTCGCAAGTGCAAACGATCACTGAGCTGTTGAGCCGCCTGCTCGCGGGCATCGAGCGCGAGCTCCCGCGTGCCGTCGCGCTGCGCCACCTGCTGCACTCCCAGCCCGAGCTGGCGCACGCGGAGGAGCGGACGGCGGCGGCCGTCGCGCAGGAGCTGCCGGTCGGGTGCGCCACGGTCGCCGGCACCGGCCTGCTCGCCACGGTCGGCCCCGCCCCCGGCGCGGGCGCTGGCGTGGAGGAGGGGACGACCGGTCGCAGCTCGGCCCCCGCCCCGGTGGCGGTGCGCGCGGAGCTCGACGGCCTGCCGATCGAAGAGCGCACGGGCGCGCCGTTCACCGCGAGCGGCGGGGCGATGCACGCCTGCGGGCACGACGTCCACATGGCCGCGCTCGTCGCGCTCGTCCGCGCGGCGCACTCCCTCGGCGAGGAGCTGCCCGCGCCGCTGCTGGCGCTCTTTCAGCCCTCCGAGGAGGCGTACCCCTCAGGCGCCGAGCAGTTGGCGCGCGAGGAGCTGGCGGCCCTCGCGCCGGCGGCGGTCGTGGCGGCGCACGTGCACCCAGAGGTGCCGTGGGGCACGGTCGCGCTCGATCCGGGCGCGGTCAACGCCTCGTGCGACGCCGTCGAGATCGCCGTCGAGGGGGACCCCACGCACGGCGCCTACCCGCATCGCGGGCGCGACCCGATCCTCGCGCTCGCGCAGATCGTCGTCGCGCTCCACGCCCGTGTGGGGCGACGGATGGACCCGCTGCACCCGGCGGTGCTGACCGTCGGCGTGCTCGAAGGCGGGGCCGCCGAGAACGTGATCCCCGCACACGCGCGCGCCCGGGCCGCCCTGCGCGCCCACCGCCCCGAGGACCGTCTCGCGCTGCGCCGGATGGTCGAGGAGGTCGTCAGCGGAGTCGCCTCCGCGCACGGCTGTCGCGGCCGGGTCGAGCTGGTGCCGGGCGAGCCGGCGCTCGAGAACGACCCCGCCATCGTCGCGTCCGCGCGGGAGCTGCTGGCGAGCGCGGGCCTGCGGGCCGCTCCGGAGTGGCGCTCCTGCGGCTCGGACGACTTCGCCTTCTTCGGCGCGCTGGCGCCGCTCGCGATGGGCTTCGTCGGCCTCGACGGGGCCGAGGGCTTCGAGCCCCGGCCGCTGCACCACCCCGAGCTGCTGCCGCCCGACGCGGCGGTCGGGGCGGTCGCGCGCGCCCAGGCGGTCCTCTACCTCGCCGCGGTTACGGCGGCTACGCCACCTGAACGTTGACGGCCTTCGGCCCCTTGTCGCCGGCTTCGGCGTCGTAGGTGACCTTCGCGCCTTCCGCGAGCGAGCGGTAGCCGTCGCCGACGATCGCGCTGTGGTGCACGAACAGGTCCTTGGACTGGTCGTCAGGCGTGATGAAGCCGAATCCCTTGTCGTCGCTGAACCACTTGACGGTTCCTGTAGCCATTGTGCTTCCTCCTGCGTTTGGTGTGCTGCGAACGCGGAGATTGCTATGAGCAAGGGCTACGAGCGCTGGCACTGGGTGGTCCGGAGCCACATGGCCCCGACTGAATGGGCCGCATAGTAGCAGGCGGCCGGCCTACCGCGTAAACGGCCGGGAGGCTCCGATCACCCGGCCGTTCGCGCCGAGCGCCTGCACCTCGAAGCTCTTGTAGCTCTGTGGCACCGGGATCGCCGTCTCGAACCCGGACTTGGCGCGGGCTGCCACGACGCTCAGCCGGCCGGGGTTGGGTCCGGCCAGGACCCTCCAGGACGCCACCTGCGTGGCGCCGTTCCAGCTCGCGTACACCGTGGTTCTACCGCCCGTTCGGCGGGCCGCGCCCACGGGCGGGGGTAGCGGCAGGCCGACCCACTGCCCTACGGTGGCTCGATAGCTCAGATCGGGGCTCGGGAACTCCCCTTCCAAGATCAGCTTGCCCGAGGGGCTGTACTCCGAGAAGTAGGGTTCCGACCCCCACCCGACGAACGCGGCGCCGTTCGGTAGCGGCTGTGCGTCGCCCATGAATTCCGATTCGAAGCTGCCGTCGCCGGGGTACTGGGCCACGAGCGTCGCGGTGTGCGCGGTCGGGTCGAGCTTGAGCACGAGCCCCCGAGACGGCCCCGTCGCCGGGACCGAGGTGCCTCCGCCGGTGAGCTGGCAGCAGTGATCGTCGAACATGCTGACCGTGGAGCCGCCCTGCAACTCCACGTCGTGCTGCCACTGGAAGGCGGCTCCCGGGCCGAGCTTGAAGCTCGAGTGCCTGCCGCCGAGCGTCCACTCGACCCTGCCGGTGTCGCCGTCGATGAGGTAAGCAGCCCACGTGTTGCGCATCGAGACGAGGAACGCGCCATTCGCGGCGACGTCGATCGCGTTGACGTGGTAGGCGTCCCAGGGGAACCCGTTGGTTGGCACCGACGCTTGGGATTCGCTCAGCGGGATGTGGTCGAGCGCGTCCCACGTGCGCAGCAGCCTTCCGGTCCTGAGGTCGTACTCCTGCACCGCCGAGTCGATCAGCGCGCCGTTGTAGGCGCCGCCGTACCGGGAGAGGTCCAGGGGGATGTTCTTGTTCGCGGTCACCCACGCCTTGTCGCCGACGATCCGCAGCTCGTGGAGCGTGATCTTCCAACCGTCCGCGCCTCTCAGCGTCGCGACCGTTTGGTAGTGCTGGTTGACCACCACGTCTTCGCCGCTTTCGGTGGCGCCGGTCTTGCTGACAGCGCCCTGCCACCAGGCGAGCGCCGGCTTGCCCTGGAAGGTCTCCAGGCTGAGGTTGGCGGCGACGACGCGCTCGGGCACCGGCTGGAACCACACCGGCTGCAGGCTGTGGTCGAGGATCAGCGGCCCGCTCTGGCCGACCATCGGGGGGTAGTTCAGGTTGTAGAAGCTCGCGGTCAGGATGTAGCCCGGCGCCAGCTTGCCGGCGGCCGCCGGGTGGTTGCTGCGGAGCTTGGGCGGGTGCAGCGAGGGCGCGGTGAGGAAGCTGTAGGCGCCGCGCGTGGTGTACGCCCCGATCGGAGCGGCGTGCGAGCCCGCGAACGCGACGGTGATCGCAACGAAGCCCGCGAGGACGACGCCGATCGCCAGCGCGAGGCGCCGAGCCGCGCCTGCCGTAGCCGCGCCGGGCCCGGGTAGCGCGGTGAACGTCATCAGCGCCGCGGCGGCGGCCAGGCCCGCGCCGATCAGGTAGGCGAGCTGAAAGCCGTGGGTCAACGCCTGCGGCACCTGCTCGCCCGTGCCGATCAAGTGCGTGCTGCGCTGGGTCGCGAGCGTGATCAGAACCGCGAGTCCAAGCCCGCCGCCCACCTGGCGAGACGTGTTGACGAGTCCCGACGCGAGCCCGGCCTGCCCCTCCTTGGCGCCCTGGGTGGCGGCGATCGTCGAGGGGACGATCGACATCGCGATACCCGCCGCCGTGAGCAGCCCGGGGATCATCACGTACACGATCGGGCTGCCGCTCGATCCGATCCTCGTGAGCAGCAGCATCCCGCCGCTGAGCATGATCAGGCCCCCGCCCAGCACCGGGCGCACG
>JBOGYA010000252.1:0-4443 GCA_050696515.1 Solirubrobacteraceae bacterium | reverse complement strand
ACTCGACACGCCCAGCACCCCACCCGTGACGCCCCGAGAGCGCCACACGCCCCACCCCCAACCAGGCCACAGCCAGGTCACCCCAGCCACCCCACTTGACAAACCCACCCCCATATGAGGACGCAAGGAGCGTGGCGTGCTCTGCACGCGAGCGACTGAGGACGCAGATATGCGCCGGCTATCGGGCGTCAGCCGCAGCCGGTGTTGTTGCCGCAGCTGGAGCACGTGTAGCAGGAGCCCGTCCGCTGCATCATCCCTCCGCACTGGCTGCAGGCCGGGCCGAGGTCGAGGCCCTGGAGCCTGGCAGGCACCACGGGCGGGGTGTCGGTGAATGCCTTCGTGGGCGCGCTCGCCCCGCCACTCCCGCCGTTGCCACCCGATGACATCGGTGTCCGCCCGCCCTCGCCGGCCGACTGGTCGCCGGAGGGACCGGCGGTGTCCGAGGCGGTCACCGACTGCGCCGCCTCCTGAGCTGCCTTGCGGGCGCGTACCTGCGGCGTGAGGATGCCAAGCTCCTCCTGGGCGTCGGTGTCCAGGAAGCGCGAGGCCAGCCAGCGCATGATGTAGTCGGGCATCGACTTCGCGAACGGGATCTCCGGGTTGCCGGTGATCCCCTCGGGCTCGAAGCGCATGTAGCTGAACTTCTGCACCAGGGTTTCCAGCGGCACCCCATACTGCAGCGCGATCGAGATCGCGGTAGCGAACGAGTTCATCATGCCCCGCAGCGTCGAGCCCTCCTTGCCGATGTCGGTGAGGAAGATCTCGCCGACGCTGCCGTCCTCGTACATGCCCGCGGTGATGTACCCCTCGTGACCGCCGATTGAGAACTTGTGCGTGATCGACTGGCGCTCGCGCGGCATCCGCTTGCGCTTGGGACCGGCCTCTGCCAGCGCTTTGGTCACTGCGGCCTCGACGATCGCGTCGACGTCGGCGGGCTCCTTAACGCCCTGCTGGGCGTCGGTGCGTAGCGCCTGCGCGGTCTTCGAGCCGTCGCGGTAGATCGCCAGCGCCTTGATCCCGAGGCGCCACGCCTGGGTGTAGGCGTCGGCGATGTCCTCCACCGTCGCGCTCTGCGGCAGGTTGACGGTCTTGGAGATCGCGCCCGAGATGAACGGCTGCACCGCGCCCATCATCTTCAGGTGGCCCATGTGCGAGATCGCGCGCTCCCCAACGGCCACGTCGAACACCGGCAGGTGCTCGTCCTTCAACCCCGGAGCACCGACGATCGTGCCGTGCTCGGCGAGGTGGGCCTCGATCTGCTCGACCTGCGGCTCGGAGTAGCCGAGCGTGGCCAGCGCCAGTGGGACCGTGCGGTTGACGATCGTCATCTGCCCGCCGCCCACGAGCTCCTTGAACTTGACCAGCGAGAAGTCGGGCTCCACGCCGGTGGTGTCGCAGTCCATCAGGAACGAGATCGTCCCCGTGGGGGCCAGCACGGTCGCCTGCGCGTTGCGGTAGCCGAGGCGCTCGCCGAGCTCCACAGCCTCATCCCACGAGCTGCGGGCGGCGGCCAGCAGCTCGTGGTCGGCACAGGTCTCCTCAGAGATCGCGTGGGCCGCGTCGCGGTGCATCCGCATCACCGCGTTGTGCGGCTCGCGGTTCTCGGCGTAGCGCTCGTAGGGGCCGAGCGCCCCGGCGACCTCAGCCGAGCGGCGGTACGCGCGGCCGGTCATCAGCGCGGTTATCGCCGCGGCTGTGCCCCGGCCCCGCTCGGAGTCGTAGGGCATCCCGTCCGCCATCAGGTACGCCCCGAGGTTCGCGTAGCCGAGGCCGAGCTGGCGGAAGGCACGCGCGTTGACGGCGATCTCCTCCGTCGGGTAGCTGGAGGGCCCGACGACGATCTCCTGTGCGAGCAGCATCACGTCGACGGCGTGCTCGAAGGACTCCACGTCCAGCGTCCCGTCGGGCCGGCGGAACTTCATCAGGTTCAGCGACGCCAGGTTGCACGCGGAGTCGTCCACGTGCATGTACTCCGAGCATGGGTTCGACGCGTTGATCCGTCCCGAGGCGGGGGAGGTGTGCCAGCGGTTGATCGTGGTGTCCCACTGCATCCCCGGGTCCGCGCAGCGCCACGCGGCCTCGGCGATCTCGCGCATCAGCTCGCGCGCCGGGATCGGCTCGCCGACCGGCTCGCCGGTGGAGCGGGCGCGCAGCCGCCACTCCCCGTCCTCCTCGACGGCTCGCATGAACTCGTCGGTCACCCGCACCGAGTTGTTGGCGTTCTGGTACTGGATCGACTTGAAGCCCTCGCCGTCGATCGACATGTCGAAGCCCGCGTCGCGGAGCGCCGCGGCCTTGTCCTCCTCGCGGGCCTTGCACCAGATGAACTCGCGGATGTCGGGATGGCCGATGTCGAGCACCACCATCTTTGCCGCCCGGCGGGTCTTGCCGCCGGACTTGATCGTGCCCGCCCACGAGTCCGCGCCGCGCATGAACGACACCGGCCCCGAGGCGGTGCCGCCCTTCGCGAGCGGCTCCATCGAGCCGCGGATGTTCGACAGGTTGATGCCTGAGCCGGAGCCCCCGCGGAAGATCATCCCCTCCTTGGTGTTCCAGTCGAGGATCGACTCCATCGTGTCGTCCACGGAGAGGATGAAGCACGCCGAGCACTGCGGGTGCTCCTCGAAGCCGACGTTGAACCACACCGGCGAGTTGAACGCCGCCAGCTGGTGCAGCAGGATGTGGGTCAGCTCCGCCTCGAAAGCCTCGCCGTCCGCGTCGGTGGCGAAGTAGCCCCGCTCGCGCCCCCACGCCGCGATCGTGCCGGCCACGCGGCCGATCATCTGCTTTACCGAGTGCTCGCGGGCCGGGTGGTCGAGTTGGCCGCGGAAGTACTTCTGGGCGACGATGTTGGTCGCGTTCTGCGACCAGCTCTTGGGGAACTCCACCCCGCGCTGCTCGAAGGCGACGCGGTCGCCGTGACCGATGCGCGCATCGCGCAACTCCCACTCCACCGAATCGAACGGATGCGTCCCCGGGGACGTGAAGAAGCGCTCGATCGACAGCGCCCGCCCGGGCGTCGTCTGCTCGACGGTGGTGGGGTGGGACATTGCTCTCATCGGCCTCGCTCCTTCTTCTCCGCGCCGGCGCCGCTGCGGACGCCCACTCGACTATGTATTTCTGGGCCAAGCAGCATCCCGCTCGGGCCGGACGGAAAAAGGCGGGGAGAACTTCAATTTTAGGAGGCTCAGCGACCGAGCCTGACCCAGTCTGAAAACTCCTCCCAGGAGGCCGACAGGCGCCAGCCGGCCTCCGCGAGGGAGTGGCGCAGCGAGACCGTCCAGCGGGGTTCGTACGCCCACCAGCGCGCCGCTCCCCACACGAGGCACACGACGATCAGCGCCGCCGCCAGCGCCGCCGCTACGAGCGCCGCCGTGGAGAGTCGCGCGGTGGGGTGGGTGGTGTGCCGGATCACCACCAGCGCGAGCGCCGGCGCGCGCGAGGGGCCTTCGAAGATGCGGTGCATCGCCTGGCCCATGGTAGTCAGAGCAGGTCCGCCAGCGCCGCCAGCGCGTCGCTCAGCACCCGCTCGGGCGGCTGCTCGGCGTCGATCGCGCGGACCCGCTGGGGTTCGGCGCGCGCGAGGTCCATGTAGGCCGCGGAGACTCGCGCAAAGAACTCCTCCCCCTCCAGCTCCAGCCGGTCGGGAGCGAGCTCCCGCGTCTGAAGACGCGCGCGCCCGGCCGCGGGCGAGAGGCACAGCAGCAGCGTGCGGTCCGGTTCGAGACCCCCCGTGGCGAAGCGGTTGATCGCCTGGACCTGCTCCACCCCCAGAGCCCGGCCCGCGCCTTGGTAAGCCAGCGAGGAGTCCACGAAGCGGTCGAGCAGCACCAGCGCGCCCTGCTCGAGCAGGGGCAGCAGCCGCTCATGCACGAGTTGCGCGCGCGCCGCCGCATAGAGCAGCGCCTCCGCGCGCGCGCTCACCGCGAGGGTGGGGTCCTTCACGAGCTCGCGGATGCGCTCGGAGAGGTGCACCCCCCCGGGCTCCCGCAGCAGCTCGACCCGATGCCCGCCCTGGGTGGGCGGGCATCGGGTCCTCGCCGCAAGCTCCCGCGCGAGAGCCTGCGCGAGCGTGGTCTTGCCCGCGCCGTCGAGCCCCTCGATCGTGATCAGCGTGCCCGGGGGCATCGCGGGACCGTATCGCCTCTACGATGGGCCGCGTGAGCCTCCCTGGCTTGGACGCCCATCCCCACGCCCGCGCGGTGCTGCTCCCCGCACTGCCGCCTGTGGACGATGAGAGGCCCCCCCGCCCCGGGCAGGGGCCATCTCACGCCTACCTGTTCCACGGCCCTCCGGGGGCGGGCAAGCGCACCGTCGCACGGGCCTTCGCGGCGGCGCTGCTCGCCGAGGGGTCGCCCGAGCCGGAGGCCGTCCCCGGGCGGGTCGCGCGCGGCGCGCACCCGGACCTCACGTGGGTAACGCCCTCCGGGGCAGGGGAGATGT
>JBOGYA010000251.1:0-4485 GCA_050696515.1 Solirubrobacteraceae bacterium | reverse complement strand
GGCCGACACCGTGCAGTGCGACGCCGACGGCGCCTTGTTCGTCGACGCCGGGATGGTCGCCGGGCTGCACGTGTTAGACAGAGTGACGCTCCCCTGCGTCTTCACGAACGCGACCGGGATCGTCACGACGTTGCCGCCGTTACGCGGGACGAGGTTGATCCGGCCCTCGTACTGGCCGTCCGCCACCGACGCCGCGTCGATCTCGATCGAGAACGTGACCGACCCGCTCTTCGTGACATGGATCGGCCGGCCGTCGTTGACCGTGATCGTCACGCCCGCAGGCGCGGTCGTGTTCACGTCGAGCGACTGGTTCTTGCCCGAGACGTTGATCGCGGTGCGCTGCGTCGTGATCGAGCCCGACATCGTCGTCGCGTCGACGCTTGCCAGGTTCAGGTCGATCCGGTGCAGCGTGTCGCTCCCGGCCGCGCAGAAGTCCGCGTACGTCTCGTCGAGCAGCAGGTGCGCCGAGCGCTCCAGCAGCGCGCGCAGCGACTCTGGCGCAAAGGCGTTGGCCGTCGGGTTGTTCGGGCTTGCGAGCATCACCAGCCGCCCCGCTCCCGCCGCCTCGATCAGCTCCCGCGGGAGCGCGTGCTCCGCGGTCAGCTCGAACGCTCTACAGCGGTGGTTCAACGCCGCCGCGCGGTCGCCGTAGCCGTCGAAGCCCGGCGTGACGGTGTATGGGTCGCCCAACTCCAGGATGCACAAGTCGGCGGCCTCGTCCACGCCGGTCGTGAGGATCGTCTGCGCCGGCTCGACCCCGAGGTGGGCTGCCGCGGCCGCCGTCGCGTGCGTCACCGCCTCGTGTGGGTATATATGCCCGCGCGCGATCGCCGCACGCACCCGCTCGACCGCGCCCGGCGGGGGCCCCCGCAGCGCCTCGTTGCGGTCCAACTGCGCCGTCTGGCTCTCCGTGCAGGAGGCGACCGACGTCATCGCGGAGCGCTCACCTCCGGCGCTCCCGGCAGGCCCAGCGCGCCCAGGCCGGCGGCGAGCAGGGTGCGCATCGCGCGCGCCACGCGCGCGTCCCCGCCCGCCCCGCGTGTGACCCCGCTCGCGCGCGCATCCCCGTTCGCCGCGAGGTAGCGGCGGCTGAGGTGGCCGTAGAAGCGCGCGAGCTCGTACACGTCGAGCTGCTCCACCGCCCGCGCGAGCAGCTGGCGGTGGATCTGGGACTGCAGGACGGTCTGGCGGTAGCCCATGTCCTCGGGCGCCGGGTCGGGGGGACCGTCGTAGCGCGGGCTCCAAGCATGGACGCTCGCGCGCGCGAGCTCCCACCCGACCCCGCCCCGGAGGTCGAGCATCTCCGTGAGCGTGAGATCGACGGGCTTACGGGTGGGGCGGCCGAGGTAGAAGCCGAGCGCGACCAGCGCCGCGAGGCTCCGCGGCTGCAGGCGCCCCTCGCTGCGCCCGGCGAGCTCCCGCAGCTCTTCGGAGGCGGACAGGCGCTCGAGCAGGCCATCCACGAGCGGGGGCCGTCCGTTGCTGGACTTCACCGCGCCGCCCTCGACCGTGACCATCCCGTAGATCACGTTGCTGTTCGGATGCCACGGCGTCTGCGCAGGCGCGATGCTTTGCATCAGACGCTCGTGATAGCTCACGTAGGCGTGCCACTCCTCGCCGACCAGCTCGATTGAGTTGGTCCCGTTGAGCGAGTCGCGCAGAGCGTGCCACAGCGCGAACGTGCGCAAGTGCTGAGTGGGGAAGCCGTCCGCTCGCGCCAGCAGCAGCCGCGGGTGCTCCTCGTCGTGCGTCTCGTACACGACGGCTCCGTCCTCCGTCCGTGTGAGCACGCCGTCGGCGAGTCCCGTGTCGAGGATCCAGCTCGTGAGGGGGCGGGAGTCCGACTCGTACACCATCCGGTCGAGCTTCACGCCGAGCGCGGCGAGCGTCTCGTCCTGGCCCTCCAGCGCCCATGCGCGCAGCCTGCGCCAGCGCTCCACGATCTCGTGGTCGCCGGCCTTCAAGTGTTCGAGCAGCTCCTCCGCGAGGTCGTGGCGGACGGTGGCCTCGGCGCTCAGCGCGGGCTCCTCGGCGGCCTCGGCGCTCGGTGCTGGGTCCGCGGCGCTGTCCTGCGGCGGCCGGTCCGCCGGTGTGCCGGCGTAGCGGGCGAAGCATTCCCCCACGAAGTGGTCGCTCTTGACCCCAAACGTGCGCGGGGTGACGTGCGTGGGCATCTCCATGTAGCCCGCGAGCGCTTCGCCCATGCTCCGGCAGTAGTCGCTGACCTGGCTCTGGCGCGTGACCCGCGCCCCCGCCGCGGCGAGCGCGCCGGCGAGCGCCTGGCCGAGCGCGATGTTGCGCAGGTGGCCGATGTGCAGCGCCTTCGTGGGGTTGGCGTCGCAGAAGTTGACCACGACCTCTGCGCCCGCCATTACGTAGCGCGTGTCCAGTGCGCCTCGCCCGCCGGACTCCAGCCGCTCCCCCAGCGACGCCACGCGGGCGTCGGCGAAGCGGATCGTCAGCGTGTCCGCGCGCGCGCGGACGGCGGCCACCTCGGGCAGCGCGGCCAGCGCCTCGCGGGCGGCGGCGAGCGTTCCTGCGTCTGCGGGCCGCTCCGGGCGGGTGGGGTCGAGATTCTTGAAGAACACCTGGGCGTCGGCGCCCCGGCGCGGACTGTGCAGCGGGATCACCGAGAAGTCGCCCCGCGGCGCGACTGCGCTCAGGGCCCGTGTGAGCTGGTCGAGCACTGCAGGGGCCTAGAGGGTGGCGCAGGCGGCCGAGGCCGCCGAGCCGGACCCCTCTTCTTTGATCAAAGGGAGGTACGCCCGGCGGGGCTCGAACCCACATCGGCGGCTTAGAAGGCCGCTGCTCTTAGACCACGTACGACGCGCGCGGGCCCGTTCCAGCCAGGCGACCGCTACGCGGCAGATAGCCGCCGGCTCGCGAGACTCACGGGCGCGTGGCCCCAAGTTCACTGCCGGTTGAATGACTACACCAGGGGATCGGGCGCCACTGCCGTTATGGCCGTTAGCCAGTTGAGCTACGGGCGCTGGAGAAGATTTGATCACCGCGATCCGAGGGTAAGCCCGATCGAGCGGCCGCGCAATCGCAATTGCGGGGAGGCCCGCTTCAGGGGCGGGCACCTGCGTGCGACACCTCGCGTTTCCCCTGCACACACGCGGAAAAATGCGCGGGTGGACGCGCCAACGAGGCCCGAATAGTAGGAAACAGCGCCCCGCTACCGCGGTTGAAGAGGGCCGCTCCGGGCGCTTTGCGAGCCGGTTCGACGCCTTACGCAAGCTTCGCCGTTCTGGAAACGCTTCCCTACAATAGTGCCGCTAAAGGCTAGACAATGAGAAGATATTGTCGAGGGCAAAGATCAAGCTTGCGGCGTCGGTCGCAGGCAGCCGCGGTGTGGGTCGAGGGGGTCGGGTGCGGGAGAGAGGAGGTCGGGTGCACGATCGAAGAGGTGCCGTGGAGAGCGACAAGCGTGCGCGGACCTTCAGGGCGATCGCCGAGGCGGTGGCCGAGCGGGGGGTGCACTCCGTCACGTTTGCGGACATCGCTGCGTGGGCCGGGATCTCGCCCCGGCAGCTGCGCGAGCAGTTCGCGGACGTCGAGGGGGGCATCCTCGCGGCCTTCGAGTGGACCACGCAGCGCGCGGCCGCCGCGATGGCCGCTGCGTACGGGGGTGAGGCGCGGTGGATCGAGGCGATCAGAGCCGCCCTCGCGGCGATGCTCGAGCTCATCGAACAAGAGCCCGACCTGGCGCGCCTCTGGATCGTGTACTCCCTGGGTGCCGGTCCGCGGGTGCTGCGCCGCCGCGCCAAGGCGATCGCGGCACTGTGCGAGTACATCGACCGTGGTCGCCTGGAGGCGGCGGCGCGCGCCGAGCCTCCCGCGATCACGGCCGAGGGAGTGGTGGGGGCGCTGCTGGCGGTCCTGCAGGCGCGGCTGCTCGCGCCGGGCTCCGCGCCGCCGAGCGAGCTGCTCGGGGAGCTGGCGAGCCTGGTCGTGCTCCCCTACCTGGGCAGCGCCGCCGCGAAGCGGGAGCTCGCACGGCCCGCTAGCCGACCTCCGATCGGCCGGCGCTCACCGCCACAGCAGAGCGGCCACTCCGCGGTCGAGGGGGCGGGCGTGAGGCTCACCTACCGCACGGCCCGCGTGCTGATGGCGATCGCCGAACGCCCCGGGTCGAGCAACCGCGAAGTGGGCAACCGCGGGGAGGTGATCGACCAAGGTCAGATCTCCAAGCTACTCGCCCGCCTGGAGGCCCAGGGCCTGATCGTCAACGTCGGTGTCGGCGGCCGGCGCGGCGCACCCAACGCATGGGAGCTGACGCCTCGCGGCGAGCAGCTGGAGCACGCCATCCGGCGGCGGGAGGAATCATCTCAACACGAACACGATCGACTGCGCTCTACCGCGCGCGGGCGTTAGCGTCAGGCGGTAGCGGCCCGGAGCGAGCGTCCCGTGGCCTCGCAGGTGGGCGTGGCCGCGGCCGCCGCCGGCGGCGAGCGTGCGCGCGCCCGGGGCGGGCACCCACCG